>CAZBWF010000035.1:7038-7691 GCA_964495675.1 uncultured Gammaproteobacteria bacterium | reverse complement strand
AAGTCCGAGCACTGAAAGGTCCCGCCGATTCGGCGGGCTCTCCTCGAGCAAGGTGCGCTTGTGCGCACGCGCGAATTCCAGGTTTCGGAGTTGGCGCGTGCGCACACAACCAATCACACAACCCTGCCCGAACGGCGGGCTTTTTTGTACCCCAACGAGGAGGTAAACAGTGAAACGACGTTCTTTTCTTTTTGCTCTGCCGGTGGCGGCTGCGTTCGCCTGCGGCCGGTCCCCGGGCAGTATCCCTTCTATTCTTGGGCCGGGCACGGCCAAGGATGTCGGAGTCACAGTCACAGGTTCGGGCGGGGCCACGCTCTTTGACGGCCGGGTTTCGGCGAAAACGCCGCTTGAGGCGCTTCAAGCCGCCGCTCGCGCCACAGGGCTTCCGGAGCCCGTCATCCGGACAGTTGACGGTGCGCGCTATGTCGCGTCCATCGGTAGAGACGCCGAATTCTGGCGCTACTGGGTGGATGGCGCTTTCATCCTCAAACCGGCCAACGAGACGGTACTCGCGCCCGGAAGCGCCGTGGTCTGGCGTTTCGGGCAATGAACTATTCGCGGAAGTGGTCGCCTGCAGGCGACCACTTCCGCACCTCTCTTATTCAGTATCAAAAAATCATCAACATCATTGCAATCAGCGCGGTTCTCGGAGC
>CAZBWF010000035.1:0-7028 GCA_964495675.1 uncultured Gammaproteobacteria bacterium | reverse complement strand
TGCTCGGTTCTGGAGCAAGTGTGCTCTGGCGTTTTGGTCCCTAACCCCAGAAGCGTGGGAGCGTGCTGCAAAAGCAGCCGCTTCCACGCCTCCCCCTATACTTATGCAATATACTAACTATAAAAAAATTTTTACTCTGGCCGCTCTGTGCTTAGCAGCAGGCGCAGGGGTGTTAAGTTTCAATACGCGTTCCGAGGCGCAGGTGGCGCCGCAGATGCGCACCTACCTTGCTTCAAAGCCAGCCACGGACTGGGTTGTGATGGCGCAGAGAGCGTTAGGCGCGGAAACTTCGAGCACCAACTTTTTGAAAACACTTGACGGCCAGACCGCGAATGATTACTCGACCTACATTTTGGCCATCACAGCGCTCGGGCAGGATCCGCGAACATTCGGAAGCGTTGATTTAGTTGCGGGGTTGCGCTCTAAGGCATCGGGTGCGCACATTGGCGAGGCCTCGCTTTTGAATGATGATATTTTTGCCGTGCTCGCGCTCCGCGCGGCTGGCGTGCCAACAAGCGACTCTCTCATCCAATCAGAAATCGCCTATATCAAAGCCCAGCAGCGTCAAAGCGGGAGCTGGGATTACGCGGCCAATTCGCAAAACGACAGCATTGATTACACGGCCATGGGCATTATGGCCTTGCTTTCGGCCGGGGTGCCGCAGACCGATGCGAGCATTGCAAAGGCGGTTGCGTTTTTGAGCGCCAACCAACGCTCTGACGGCGGGTTCCCCATCGGCCCAAGCGAGCCATCCTCAAACAGCGCCTCAACCGCGTGGGCGCTCTCTGCCATCCACGCGCTCGGCGATTCCCCATCATTTTGGTCCAAGAACAACGCCACGCCGGCAACGTACCTCAATGCCCGCATCCAGCCCTCGGGGTATGTTGCTTTTAATGCAACTGATTCCTCCGAATCGCCGTTTACGCCTCCCATGACCGCGTATGCGGCCATTGCGCTCGCCGGAAAATTTTACCCGATTGCAACCACGCCGTCCGCGCCGACAATCTCGCTCCGCGTTGAGGGCTCATCCGCAACGCTCTGCAACTCCACAGTTGCGGCACGCACGGCCATGGACGCGGTTCGCGCCGGCGCAACCGCGTGCGGCTACACGTACATCATTGAGGAAAAACCGTTCGGCCCGTACCTTGCCGCAATCGGGGCAGATCGCGAGCGCGACCAAGTCGGCTGGTCCTACATCGTCAACACCACGCGGCCGCAGGTTGGCGCAACAAACTTTACGCTCGCGCCTGGAGATGCGGTGGTGTGGTTTTTCGGCGCGTGGAACGATACACTTACGCGGCTTGAGGATGTTCCGACAACTACCGCCTTGGGCGCAACCAGCCGCGTGCGCGCGCTCAAGTACAATTTTTCCTCCTCATCGTGGGCCGCGGCCCTCGGCGCAACCATCCACCACAACGGAACAACGCTCACTGCGGATGGCTCGGGTTTTGCCGTTGTTGCCTGGAACCGAGCCGGAGAGAATGAACTTTGGGTTTCGGGTTCGGGCCTCATCCGGAGCGCGAAGTCGCGGACAGTAGTTTCAGGGGAGGGGATGAGCAAAAACCTCGGGCTCGGCGTAACTGTCGAGGCGCCGGCTCCGCCGCCCCAACAAAATTCGGAGCCGGAACAAGGGGGGACTCCACCCGCAAGCAACAATCCCGCTCCGCAGCAACCCGCACCCCCGCAAATTGTGTTCGGAGTTTCCGGGGATCTTGAGTTCGGCGCGCTCAAGCCCGCCGCGTCAGCAACCAAAACCGCAACCATCCAAAATCAGAGCACCATCCCGCTCGCCATCACGGCCTCGGTGAACGGCTCTCCGCTCTTTCGCGACAACCTCCGGCTCGACAATGCCACCCCCGCGTCATGGAGCAAGAATATCGGCGTGAGCCAGAGTACGCCGGTTGCTGTCGGCCTTTCGGTGCCTGTTTCATTCAGCGAACGTGGCCGTTTGCAGGGGTCGCTCATCTTTTGGGCTAATCCGCAGGACTAAGCTATATTGTATGGCGAGCACAAAATATTTTTTCGCTGCGGAACTCGCTTCGCTCAAACAGTCCTCGCTTCAAAAATGTTTTGTGCTCGCCATTGTATTGTCCGCGGTGTTTGCGCCTGCTGTAGCGCAGGCCGGCCAGACCGCAGTTGATAAAGCCGGGTTCTCGGTTCATTTGGAAGACGAAACCGTGGCAACCGAGGTGCTTTCAGTCACTAATTTCGATGCGACAACGCTCCGGTACACGCTCGCTATTGCCGAGGGCGACCGCGCACTTTTGGATTATGTTTCATTCTCGCCAAAATCATTTTCTGTTCTGCCCGGAGAAACCGAAACCGTTGCCGTGCGGTTCCGCAGGCCGGAAAAAACGCTCACTGGCGTGCTTGAGCTCGTTTCGTTTGATGCCACCAAGCGCGCGGACCTTAAGGTTGGCAGCGGTATTAAACTTCCGGTTGTGCTGGATGCGGGTACGGTTCTCGGCGCAAGCACCCAAGCCCGCCGATTCGGCGGCCGGTGGTGGGCTGTCGGCGCGGTGTATGCGGCGGATACTCTGCTCGTCACAGCGCTCTTTTTCGTCTTCCGCCGGCGTTTCTTGCGCTCGCGGCGAGGAAGCATTAGAATAAGCTTTGTATGAAAACACTCATCCGAGCGCTCATTGCGCTTGTTATCCTTGCAGCTGGCTTTTTGCTGGGCGCGGGATGGGAACGTTCGCGCGCCTTTCCTGCCCCTGCCCCCGCTCTTGTTTCAGAAGAGGCGGCTTTGCCGAAGGAGACGGCGGCAAGCGTGCTCATTGACACGGGTTCCGAGCTTCTTGGGTTTGCCAATCTTGGAGCAGGAGAAGGGGCAACCGTCATGTCGCTTTTGGATGCCGTCATTGCGAGAAATCCGGAGGTTGCTATTGCCACGGAATCCTATGGAGACATCGGTACCTTAGTAACTGAAATTAACGGTTATAAAAACGGCACCGATGGCAATTACTGGCAATTTTGGGTGAACAATGAATATGCGGAGGTAGCGGCGGATACGTATCCGGTTGCGGCAGGTGATTCGGTAATGTGGAAGTTTACGTCCGCGAGATTTACGGAGTATTAATATGGTTGTTTGGTAGTTCGGAAGTATAGAAGTTTGGTATGAATGAGAAAACCATACTTCCGTACTACTAAACTACCATACTCCCAAAGCAACATATCTATGAACAAACGTTATATCATATACCTTGGGTTGCTATTTGCAGTTATCACAATAATTGCACGCATAATCCCGCATCCTTGGAACTTCACGCCCATGGGCGCGTTGGTGCTATTCAGCGGCTTTGTTCTTCCCAAGCGCTGGCTCGTCCTGCCTCTGGCCGCGCTTGCCGCAACTGACGCAATCCTCGGCACGTACCACTGGCAGGTGATGTTTGCGGTGTACGGAAGCTATGCTGTGATGCTGGCCGCAGCATATACGGCGCGGCAATACTACTCATTCGCCGCAGTGCTCGGTGCGAATGTCGGCGCGGCAGTCCTGTTTTTCCTCGCCACAAATGCGGCCGTTGCTCTGTGGAGCGGCATGTATCCGCAGACCTTTGACGGCGTTATGGCTTCCTACATCGCGGCTATTCCGTTCTTTCGCGGCACGCTCGCGGGGCACCTCGTGTATGGTGCCGCTTTCTTCGGCATTTATGAATTGGCGCGCTTGCGCGCAATCAAGCACACCGCGAGCATCAGCAAAAAGGCAGAGAGCGCCATCACCGGAATCGTGATGTAGCCGAAGTGGAATATGGGCGTTGCGGCGCAGGAAACGCCGGAAGTGTCGCAAGGCGCAAGCGGATTCAATGGCGCAAGCCGGGCTTGGAGCTGTTCAGCGTAGTGGACTGCTGAAATCACGGCGCCGATAATCGAGAGGGGAACAAGGTACGCGATGATGTCGCGTGATTTTTTGTAGAGCGCGGTTGCCGCAAGCACCACCTGCGGGTACATAAAAATGCGCTGGTACCAGCAGAGCTTGCATGGGGTCCATCCGGCAATTTCGGAAAAGTAGAGCGAGCCCGCGGTTGCAATCAGCGGGATGATAAGCAGGATCGCCAGCGCGTGTTCGCGCACGTATTCATGGACGCGGCCAATCAATCCCTGTAGAGACGCAGCATGCTGCGTCTCTTTCATAATCCACCCAAGAATCGCCAACGCCACGAGCGCATCCGCAATCAGCGTGAGAACCGAGAGAATAGAAACAATGGTTTGCGTCATATGAGACAGTGTACCATTATTTCTTCTCGATTTCTATCTTGTCGTTCTGGTAATCAATGGTGGCCGAGTCCCCGTCAACAATCTTGTTTTCAATAATGGAAAGCGCAAGCTCGTCCAGAATCTCGTTCTGGATCAGCCGCTTCAAAGGCCGCGCGCCAAATGCCTTGTCATAGCCGGCCAAAGCCAAATAGTCCTTGGCGTCTTTGGTGAGCGCGAGCTTTATTCCTTTCTGCTCCAGCCGCTCGGTAACCAGCGCCAATTGCAAATCCACAATCTGGGCAATGTCTTTTTCGGTCAAATGCTGGAAGATGATGGTATCGTCCAAACGGTTTAAAAATTCCGGGCGGAACGACTGGTGCAACATTTTTTCAATCTCTTGCTCCTGCTTCTTCCGGTCATCGCGGTGTTCCTCAATCACGTCAGAGCCGAGATTGCTCGTCATAATAATCACGCTATTTTTAAAATCAATGGTCCGGCCCTTGCTGTCAGTCAGGCGGCCTTCGTCCAGAACTTGCAAGAGCACGTTGAACACGTCCGGATGCGCTTTTTCAATTTCATCCAGCAGTACCACGGTGTATGGCCTCCGGCGAACCGCCTCGGTCAACTGCCCGCCTTCGTCGTAGCCCACATAGCCCGGGGGCGCGCCAATCAAGCGGGCGACCGCGTGCTTTTCCATGTACTCGCTCATGTCTATGCGCACAATCTGGCGCTCGTCATTGAACAAGAAACTGGCAACCGCTTTTGCAAGCTCGGTTTTTCCCACGCCGGTTGGCCCGAGGAACATAAAGCTTCCAATGGGCTTGTGTTCCTCGCTGATGCCGGCGCGCGAGCGGCGGATGGCGTTTGCAATTGCCTTGATGGCATCTTGCTGTCCAACCACGCGCATGGAAATTTCCTCCTCCATGCTCGCAAGCCGTTTCTGCTCTTCGGTTACGAGCCGCGAAACCGGAATGCCGGTCCAGCGCGAAACCACTTTGGCAATATCTTCCTCGTCCACGGCCTCCTTCAAAAGGGGAGCGCCGTGCTGGGCTTCCGTGAGTTTCTTTTTTGCTTCCGCAATCTGCTTTTCCAGCGCTGGAATGGTGCCGTAGTTGATTTCCGCAACACCCTGCAAATCGCCGATGCGCTCTTTACGCTCTGCCTCGCGTTTGGCATCCTCAATATTGGACTGCGCTTTTTTAATGGCATCAATATGCTGTTTCTCATTTTTCCAGGCCAGCTCAAGCGTCTTGTTGCTCTCGCGGATTTCCGCGAGCTGTTTTTCAATCTCGGAAAGCCGTTCGCGAGATGCGTCGTCCTTTTCCTTTTTCAGGGCTTCACGCTCAATCTCAAGCTGGCGGATTTTCCGGTGGATTTTATCCAGCTCCGTGGGCTTTGAATCAATTTCCAAACGCAGAACGCTCGCGGCCTCATCAACCAAATCAATGGCCTTGTCCGGCAGAAACCGGTCGGTCAAATACCGCGCCGAGAGCGTTGCGGCCGCAACCAGAGCGTTGTCGCGGATGGCCACGCCGTGGTGCACCTCGTACTTTTCTTTAATGCCGCGCAAAATGGAAATGGTGTCGGCAACGGAGGGCTCCTCCACGTACACGGGCTGGAACCGGCGCTCCAGTGCCGCGTCTTTCTCAATGCGCTGGCGGTATTCTTTAATGGTGGTTGCCCCTACTGCGTGCAATTTTCCGCGCGCCAGAGCGGGCTTCAGAATATTGCCCGCGTCCATGGCGCCTTCCGCATTTCCTGCGCCAACCACCGTATGGAGTTCGTCAATAAAAAGGATGATGCGCCCCTCGGCCGCTTCCACTTCCTTAATCAAGGCCTTTAGGCGGTCTTCAAATTCCCCGCGGTACTTGGTGCCCGCGATCATGCTTGCCAAATCCAGGGAAAGCACTTTTTTTCCGCGCAACGGCTCGGGCACGTCCCCGTCTATAATTTTTTTGGCAAGCCCTTCTGCAATCGCGGTCTTGCCCACGCCGGGCTCTCCCACGAGCACCGGATTGTTTTTGGTGCGGCGCGTGAGTATCTGCATAATGCGCCGAATCTCATCATCCCTGCCGATTACCGGGTCAATTTTCCCTTCGCGCGCGAGCGCCGTAAAATCAATGGTGTATTTTTCCAGCACCTGGTACTTACCCTCCGGGTCCTGGTCTGTTACGTGCTGGTTTCCGCGCACGTCTTTCAAGACCTTCTCAATGTCTTTTTTGGAAACACCGAGAACAGCGGAAATATTTTTGTCGTCCGCCAAGGCCAAAAGCAAATGCTCAACTGAAACATATTCATCTTGCAAACGCTGCGCTTCTTTTTCCGCGCCATCAAATACTTCTTTCAGTTCTGGCGTAAGATGCTGGCTCCCGCCGCCATACACCTGTGGCTTTTGTGTTAACTCATTCTGTACCGCATTGGCAATCTGGCTCGGATTCTTATCCAGCTTTTGCAGAATCGTGGGTACCAGTCCGCCCGCTTGTTTAACCAATACCAAAAGCAGGTGCTCGGGTGAGAGCGCCTGATGCTGGAGCTGGCCTGCCAATTGCAGGGCCCCTTCCACCGCTTCCGCGGCTTTGGTTGTGTAGCGGTTGAAATTCATACGTTTCTATACCCTCTCCCTTGGGAGAGGGTCAGGGTGAGGGGTTCCACTGACTACGAACTACGAATCAAGTACGAAAATACGGATAACTCTAATTCCTGATAGTCCCGATAATACTGTCTGACTGGTCATTCTAGCTTTCGTATTTTCGTATCTTTTTCGTAGTTCGTAAGGATTTAAGGTAGAGGATATACTACACTATTTTTGCTAATATGTCAATAATTTGGCATAT
>CAZBWF010000034.1:0-8082 GCA_964495675.1 uncultured Gammaproteobacteria bacterium | reverse complement strand
CCAGGCAAAGTATTACCACCAGCTAATATAACTTCGCAATAATCTTGCAATATCTATATGAATGAGCTTGTCCAGTTTGTAAAGCATAAAATTAAAGCGCGGCATTATATCCGCTATGCTGATGATTTTGTATTGTTATCTGATAACAAAAATTGGCTATCCGAACAGATACCGAGAATAGCAGGATTTCTAGCCAATAAACTCAAGCTATCTTTGCATCCGGACAAAGTTTTTATCAAAACATTGGCTTCAGGCGTGGATTGGTTGGGCTGGGTGCATTTTCCGCATCACCGCGTCCTGCGGACAACGACAAAAAGGCGAATGATGCGGCGGATTCAAGAGTGTCCCGTTAATGAAACACTACAGTCATATGTGGGCTTGTTGCGGCACGGCGATGCCCATGAAGTAAGCCAGGAGGCAACAAATCTTTACGCATTGTTAGAAAGCAGCTGATTTCGTGGTATAATAATTACGATATGCCTCCAAAAACAAAAAAACAACACACCAAAAAGAATCAGGCATGGGTGGTTGCCGTGGACATGGGCTATGGCCACCAGCGCGCGGCCTACCCTCTGCGGTTTTTGGACCATCAGGAAGTGATTAACGCTAATGCCTACGCAGGCATTCCGGAGAGTGACCGGAAGATGTGGGAGCAGTCGCGCAAAGTGTACGAGGCGTTTTCCCGTTTTAAAAATGTGCCGGTCATCGGCGAGTGGGCGTGGAACGCTTTTGATAGGTTCCAGCGCATTGATTTTTTCTACCCCCGCCGCAACCTCACCCGCCCGAGCTTACAGCTCAAGCAGACGTACTCCCTCATCAAACGCAAAAAGTGGGGAAAGCACTTAATCGAAAAATTGGGCAAAGACCCGCATCCGCTCATTGCCACGTTCTTCATTCCTGCGTTCATGGCCGAGGTGTGGGAATACCCGGGCGATATCTATTGCATTGTCACGGACGCGGATATTTCGCGCGCCTGGGCGCCCATGGACCCGCGGGCGAGCCGAATCCACTACCTCACTCCGACCAAACGAGCCGCCGAGCGGCTCAAGCTCTACGGCGTGCCCGAGGAGAACATTACGCTCACCGGATTCCCGCTTCCGGAGGAGAACATCGGCGAGAACGAATCCGTGCTCAAAAAGGATTTGTGGCGCCGGCTCACGGTGCTGGATCCGTCCGGCACATTCCACAAAAACTACGGGGACACGCTGGAGCAGTTTTTGGGCGCAAAGCCGAAAACGATTGATGGCCAAGACAAGCGCATGTGGGTGATGTTCGCGGTCGGCGGGGCCGGCGCCCAGCGCCACCTTGCCTGCCAAATTGTGCACTCCCTTGCGGTGCACATCAAAACCGGCAGAATGGGCGTGCATTTGGTTGCCGGCGTCCACAACGATGTCAAACGTTTTTTCGAGCGCCACATCGCCCACGACCGTTTGCAGGATTACGTAGGCACTGGCATCACCATCATTTCCGCAGACGACAAAGCCGACTATTTCCACAAATTCAACCTCGCGTTGCGCGATACGGATATTCTCTGGACCAAACCCTCGGAGCTCTCGTTCTACGCCGGGCTCGGGGTCCCCATTGTCATTGCGCCGCCCATCGGCTCGCAGGAGTTTTTCAATCGCTACTGGCTGCAGGTGATTGGCGCCGGCATTCCGCAGGAGCGGCCCCAGTTTTCGCACGAGTGGCTCATTGATTATCTGGATAACGGCTGGCTTGCGGAGGCGGCTCTGCAGGGATATTTGGAGATTACAAGAGAAGGGGTGGAGAATATTAAACAGGTGGTTTTTAAATAATGCGATACGAAAGTCATACAAAAACATATGAAAGACACGAAAAAAGATTTCGCATTTTTCGTATGTTTTAGTATTAATTTAGTATCGCTCCATGAATTGGTTATTAATAGTGTTAACCGGCCACCTCCTGAATGCATTAGCTTTCCTGATGGACAAGTTTCTTTTGTCATCAAAGCGCATTCCTTCTCCGTTTGTGTACGCGTTTTTCATCGGCGCGTTGGGTATTCTCGCGCTCGTGCTGATTCCGTTCGGGTTCACGGTTCCCGCTAGCGCGGAAATTATTCGCGCGCTTGTTGCGGGCGCCGCGTTCATTATTGCGCTCGTGTTCTTTTTCGCGGGGCTCAAAGAGAACGAGGCCTCGCGCGTGGTGCCCTTGACCGGAGGATTTGTACCGGCATTCACCTTTGTGCTGGCATACCTCTTTCTCGGCGAGCGGCTGGGGCAGGCCGAGATTTTGGCGTTTGCCGCACTGGTGGCTGGCGGCGTGCTTATCACCATTGAGCGAAAGGGAAAGGGATCGACAAAAGGATATGCGTACGCAGTGATTGCCGCGCTCATATTCGCGATTTCGTTTGTCATCACCAAGCAGGTGTTTCTGGAGCAGAATTTTGTTTCCGGGTTCGTGTGGTCGCGCATCGGAGGGTTCATCATAGCGCTTTCATTCCTGTTCATTCCTTCGGCGCGTTATGGTATCCTCCATCAGCCCAAACAAAAAGAGGGAGGGAAGACGGCGGCGCTGTTTTTTACGGGCCAGGCGGCAGGCGCTTTGGGATTCGTATTGGTTAACTATGCCATTTCGCTCGCGTCCGTATCCTTGGTCAATGCCATGCAGGGCGTTCAGTACGCATTTTTGCTCGCGATGGTCGGCGTGCTTGCCAAGAAGTTTCCAAAGATTCTCTCGGAGCGGCTTTCCGGCGGAGTGCTGGTGCAGAAGATTGCGGCCATTGTGTTGATTTCGGCGGGAATAGTGCTGATAGCGTTTTAGTATGTTGCAACAAGCAACCTATCTTTTCGTTGCCGCATTAGTCCTCGCATATATTGAAGTCCAAATTGAGGGCAAGCATGGCTGGGCCGGGCAACTCCCGACGTGGCGCGGCGGGGACCGATGGTACGCTCGTCTGTATCGCAAGCTCATGGGCGGCAAGGAGTTGACGGGCTACCACCTTGGCGTGTTCGGATTTGTATTGCTCTTCCTGCACTACCCGTATGCCGGCATTGCTCCGCACTGGTGGCAGGAACTTCGGGTGCTCTCGCAGTTTTTTCTGTTTGCCGTATTCTGGGATTACCTCTGGATTATCATCAATCCGCACTATGGCGTTATCCGCCGCCGACCGCAGAACGATGTGGCGTGGCATCATCATTGGTGGGGCCCGTTCCCGCGGGATTACTATTTCGGCATTCTGCTCTCGCTTGCGGTTTTGTACCCAATCTGGTCGGAGGAAACATTCAGGGAGTGGGGGATACTGGCGGGAGTTTTTGTCGCGGGTACGGTTATCACGCTTATTGCAGTTGAAATGGTGAGGGGAGATATAAAACGGTAAACATCAATAACCAAACACCAAACATCAAGAAAACACCAAATTCCAAAACACCAAATTAGAAAAGAAATCTATTTGATGTTTTGGAATTTGATGTTTGAAGTTTTCTTGGTTATTGGTGTTTGATGTTTGGTGTTTTATGCGCACAATTTTTAAAAGGACTTTCAAAATCACCGGAACGGCAATCATCGTGCTCCTCGTCGCCTTCACCGTCTGGTTCATTTCCGGCGAAGGCGTGGAGGAACCCGGCGACATCGCGTGGGGCGTTACGTTCTTCCCCCAGCAGGCGCGGGATTTGGGGCTGGATTGGCGCGAGGCATACATTGCCCTGTTGGACGACATGGGCGCCAAGCGTTTGCGCTTAGCGGCGCCGTGGAACGAGGTGGAACAAGAGCGGGGAACGTACGATTTTTCTGATATTGATTGGATGCTCGAGGAGGCGGCAAAGCGCGGTGCAACCGTCACTATGGCCGTGGGTAGAAAGCTCTTCCGCTGGCCCGAGTGCCACGACCCGGATTGGCTTTTTATGGAGCCGCATGAATCGCTCGACGAGCTCACGCTCGCGTTTCTGGGTGATAGCGTCCGGCATCTTGCGCGGCACCCGAATATCGCGCTCTGGCAGGTGGAAAACGAGCCCGTGTTCCGGTTTGGCGAGTGCTATGGCCACGAGCCCACCAAGGAGCTTTTTAGGCGCGAGGCGGCGCTCGTGCGCTCGCTTGATAGCCGCCCCATCTCCACAACCGACTCCGGCGAGCTCGCGAGCTGGCTTGCGGTTTCAGGCGAGGTGGATGCGCTCGGCGTGAGCTTGTACCGCGTCACCGAGAACCCGATGTTTGGGAGATTCTATTATCCGCTCCGTCCCGGGTTTTATCAGAAAAAGGCGCAGCTTGCGGAAACACTCAATCGCAATCTCGGGCGCGTGTTCATTTCCGAGCTCCAGCTTGAGCCGTGGACAACCGGCCCGCTTGCAAAAGTAACGCTCGCCGCGCAGTTTGAGAGCATGAATTTGGCGCGCACCCAATCCACCATTGAGTTTGCCCGCCGCACCGGATTCGATGAAATCTACCTGTGGGGAGTGGAATGGTGGTACTGGCTCAAGACCAAGCACGGGGATGGCAGGTTCTGGGAGGTGGGGAAGGGATTGATGTAGAAACACCAATAACCAAACATCAAACACCAAGAAAACACCAAACAATCAAAAACCAAAAAAGAATCCTTTTTTGAAGTTTTGGAATTTGATGTTTTCTTGGTGTTTGGATATTGGTGTTTGGTGTTTTTTGCCATTTTACGAAGATGTGCTACAGTGGACTGGCTATGGGCGTAGTCACCAAAACCGGAGATGGGGGAACCACGGCCCGCTTTGGGGGAGGCCGCGTTCCCAAGCATCATGCGAGTGTCGCGGCAAACGGGGAGGTGGATGAGCTCAACTCCGGCATCGGGATTCTCGCAACCCACCAGCTCCCGCCTGAAATCGCGGCTGATTTGGCTGCCATCCAAAAATGCTGTTTTACGCTCGGCGGCCAGCTTGCGACTCCAGCCGATGCCGCGCCCGAGGCGCTCGGCTACATCCCGCGCATCGCAGAATCCGACATTATCCGTCTCGAGGAGCGCATTAACGTCATGGAGCCCACGCTCGCGCCCCAGCGCAAGTTTATCCTGCCGGGCGGCAGTCCCTCTGCGGCGTGCGCTTTCTGGGTTCGCACGCTCGCGCGCCGGGCAGAGCGCGCCGCAACGGCATTTCGCGAAACCGCGGAGCTCGATCCTTTGGTGATTCGGTATTTAAACCGGCTTTCGGACTATTTTTACATCGCGGGCCGGTTTTTGAACGCCCAATCCGGGATGGGTGAGATTGAGTGGGAAGGCGGCACGCCCCCCGAAGCTCCGTATGGCGGAGCGAAGGGGGGTTATCCACAAGGCGCGTGACTTTTTGGCTAACTTCCGTTGATTGGCTGATACTAGGTATAGTGGTATACTGACTAGTGCGGCTACAATATCTTGTGTTTAACTAACTCGCAATCGTATGGAGTCAAAACAAAACCCTGCGACTTCCGAGACCGACGCCAAAATAGCGTATGTGCCCCAGGAGGTCGAATCCCTCAACGGTTTTTACAAAAAAGTGGTTCTCGCGCCTGAACGCTTCGAAGAATACGCTCCTTCTGGAGCGCCCTATGCGCTCGAAGGCCTTTCGCTTAAGGTTTTCAACGACCGCTACGCGCTCAAGAACGAAAAAGGCGAACAGATGGAGCACACTCCCGAGGAAATGTGGCGCCGCGTGGCAGCTGGCATTGCCTCGGTTGAGGCAACGCCGGAGCTGCGAGAGTCGTGGGAGAAAAAATTCTACTGGGCGCTCGAGGGGTTCAAGTTCGTTCCGGGTGGCCGCATTCTCACGGGCGCGGGCTCTAACGCCTCCGTCACGTTTTATAATTGCTATGTGCTTCCTTCGCCGGACGATTCCCGCGGCGGGATTCTGGACAGCGTCAAAATGATGGTGGAGATTATGGCGCGCGGCGGCGGAGTGGGCGTCAACCTCTCTTCGCTCCGTCCGCGCGGGAGCTATGTCAAGGGCGTCAACGGCAAGGCCTCGGGCTCGGTTTCATTCGGCGCGCTCTACTCGTTTGCAACCGGCCTTGTCATTCAAGGCGGCTCGCGCCGCGGAGCGCTCATGCTCATGCTTAACGACGACCACCCGGACATCGAGGAGTTCATCACGGTCAAGCGCACCATGGGCCAGATTACGAACGCCAACCTCTCGGTGTGCGTTTCAGACCGCTTTATGGAAGCCCTCAAAAACGATGATGATTGGGATTTGCAGTGGGGCGGGAAAGTATACAAGACCGTCAAGGCCGCCTATCTCTGGGATTTGATTACTGAATCAGCTCACGCTTCCGGGGAGCCCGGGTGCGTATTTCTTGAGCGCGCGAACAAGGAATCCAACACCTGGTACTTTGAGAATATCATCAGCGTCAACCCCTGCGGCGAGCAGCCGCTTCCGGCGTGGGGCGTGTGCAACCTCGGCGCCATCAACTTGGCGGCGTTTGCCGTGGGCAACACCATTGATTGGAAGAATCTCGGCAAGACGGTTCGAGTGGCCATGCGCTTCATGGATAACGTGATTGATGCCACGCCCTACGCGTTTGAGGAGAACCGCATTGCGCAGATGAAGGTCCGCCGCACGGGCTTGGGCACCATGGGCTTGGGTGATTTTCTCATCAAGCTTGGCGTCCGCTACGGTTCGGACGAGGCAGTTGCGCTCGCGGAAGACGTGTACCGCTTCATGCGGGACGAGACGTACCGCGCCTCCGTGGAGAACGCGGCGGAAAAGGGCCCGTTCGGGGAGTTTGACCGCGATAAGTTCATGGAGACCCCGTACATCCAAGGGCTTCCGGAAGATATCAAAACCGGCATCCGGCGCTACGGCATCCGGAACGGAGTTTTGCAGACCCAGGCGCCAACCGGCACCACGAGTATACTGGCCGGAGTTTCCTCCGGCATCGAGCCGGTATATGATTTTGCGTTCAAGCGCACGGATAGAATCGGCGAGCACATCGTGTACCACAAGCTCTATCAAGAGTACACGGAACAGCACCCGAACGAGCCCATTCCCGATTACTTTGTGAATGCAAAACAGCTCACGCCCATGGAGCATGTCAAGATGCAGGCCGTGGCGCAAAAGTACACGGACGCCTCCATTTCGAAAACCGTCAACGCGCCCGAGAGCCACACGCACGAGGATGTGAAAGAGCTCTACATCAGCGCATATGAACTCGGGTGCAAGGGCGTCACGTACTACCGCGAAAACTCCCGCGACGTTTCCGTGCTCTCCTCGCTCGACAGCAAAGCGAAAGAAAAGAAAACCGAAGGCGTGGGGCTCACCCAACAGCAGAGCGGGGACTACGTTCCTCCGGCTATTGTTACGGGGAAAACAGCAGAGCCCGTTGCAGAAGCAATCGCCAAGCACCACATCGAGCCCTTGGAGCGGCCCGAGGTGGTTGCCGGACGGACGTACAAGGTGAAAACGGCCTACGGCAAGCTCTATGTTACGGTCAACGAAGGCCCTGATGGCACGCCGTTCGAGGTGTTCGCCAACATCGGAAAAGCGGGCGGATTTTTTGCCGCAAAAACCGAGGCCATCTGCCGGCTTGCCTCCTTGGCCTTGCGGAGCGGCATTGCGGCAGAAGAAGTTATCAAACAGCTCAAAGGCATCCGCGGCCCCATGCCGTCGTTCGGGACGAACGGGACTAAAATTCTTTCGCTCGCGGACGCCATTGCGCAAATTCTGGAGCGCCACATCCGCGGCGACCAGGCAACGTTGAACCTCGGTTTTGCCAAACAGGAAGCATCATCCACACCGGTTGCCGCCGCATCGTCTGTCTCGTTTGAACAGTCCATTGCAGATAAAGGATTTGCGCCCCAGTGCCCGGAGTGCGGGGGAGACCTTGCCATGGAGTCGGGATGCTACAATTGCCACTCCTGCGGATACTCAAAGTGCGGCTAGTTATTTGACGCTTGTCGTGACTATACCCACGAATTTACGAATCAAATTACGAATGTACAAATACTAAATTGTACGCATGGGGATAACCGGTGGATGCCGGCAGTTGCGCCGTCTGTCGGTTCATGGTATTTGTAGATTTGTAGCAGATTCGTAAATTCGTGGGTTGGGGGGCATCCCAAGAAGTAAAAGCTTGACAATATTCCTAATCCTTTCAGGGAAGTCCGGTGAAATTCCGGCACTGTGCCGCAACGGT
>CAZBWF010000033.1:0-8098 GCA_964495675.1 uncultured Gammaproteobacteria bacterium | reverse complement strand
CCTTTGAAACGGGCGAACGCTTCCTGCGCTCCAACGGTACCAATGCTTCACCAACAAGCTCCTCGGCGCGACCGTCGGCATACGACTCGGCCGTATCAATGTGCGTGACCCCTCGTTCAATAGCGGCCCGAATCGCGGCAATATCCCGCGCATCGTCGTTTTCCGGACTACGCTCAAATCTGCCGCCCATCTGCCATGTACCAACCCCAAACACGGGCATTGCAAATCCGTTCGCAAGTTTCTTTATTGGAATCACCATACCATAACAGTATAACACAAACCGCCCCTCCTCTCGCGAGAGGAGGGGCGGTTTTTATAATGACTACTTAAAACATGGGTGGCGGGGGCGGCGGAAGGTCGTCATTTTTGGGACGTTCAGCAACGTCGAGATCTCCGGGCAATTTATCGCTCCCGCTTTTGCCGCCCTCATCGTTCTCGCGGAACATGCTCACTACGCGCTCGCCTAAGGCATCTCGTTTTTCTTGAATGTACCACACCAGAATCGAGAGCAGGAGAAACACGAGAATAATAATCCCAATGATAAGTGAGTTATTGAGCGCGAATTCGCCCTGCTCGCCTCCCGGAGTGCCGCGCACCACGGCGCCGGGGCCGAGTTCGGTTACGTCGTCAACGCTATCCTCCTCGCCAATGGCAACCAACCCTCCTTCCGGCTCCACGCGGCCAGCATTCTCTTCTGCCGCAGAAGCGGGCGTTTCCGGCTCGCGTGCTGGAGGAGTTGGTTCATCCGGGATAGCCGGTGATTCTGCGGCTGGGGACTCGAGCTCGTCACGAACCGTGAGCGGAGGTGCGGGTAATTCAGTGTCGTCACGCACGGCAATCGGCTCGGGTGCTGTATCCTCTTCGGATGCGGAAGGTTCTGCGAGCGGGTCTCGGCTTGCGCTTGCCGCGGCTGCCTCGCCAACCTGCCAAAACACCGGCTTGCTGTTGTTAGAGGATTTGCCGTGGTCCGAGGCGAAGGCCTCAATGGTGTGCCTGCCTAACGAGAGCGGTTCGCGCGGCTGCCACGCGAATGAAATCGCGCCCGAGGGGTCTGCCCCAAGAGGAATGCGTTGTTGCAACATGCCGTCCACCACAATGGCAACCAGCAAGCCGTTCTTAGCAACGCCGACAACAAACGGCCGCTCAATGCCGGAATCCGCGTTCACCACGGGCCGGAACAGAATGGGCGCGGGCGTGGGAAGCAACACGGTTATTGATACGGACTCGCTCGTAAAACTCTCTTTGCCCTCGCCGTCGCGGGCAATCGCAGTAACGGCATGGCTTCCGAGCGAGAGTTTCTCGGAAAGATTCAAGCTAAAACTGCCGGTTCCGGATGCGTGGTTCTTAACCATGGTGCGGCCCGCCTCAACACCGTCAACAAGGATCCGAACAAGCGAGCCGTTTCTGGCAACACCGCCAACCCAAACCCTGTCCTGGCCAGGGAGCGCATCCTGTTGCGGAACGAGGATACTGGGCGCCGGGTTCGGAATAATGCGGACCGTTCGGACATCAGAAAAATCGCTCAATGCTCCGCTCGACGCATCTTTTGCTTGAAGTCGAATGGCGTGGCCGCCGGATGAGAGCGGCAGGAACGGACGGTACTCAAACACGCTGTCGCGAACTTTCGCCTGACCGTTGAGCGCATCATCAATAAACACGAGCACCGTGTCGCCGGATGTGGCTTTGCCGGAAATCACGGGCATGGGAGAAGAAAACTCCTGCCCCGCAAGCGGCGTGTACAGAGAAGGCGCGGAAAGCGCCTCTTGGGCGGAAGCGGTGGAAGCGAGCACTCCAAATACAACTGCCGCCGCACCAATCGCAATCAAGCCGAGAATGCCTTTTTGTTTTGTGTTTTCAGAAAACCGTTCTGTGGTGAGCATAGCAGCATGTATATTAAATGAGGCAAATGGCCTAGGGACTTATGCCTCTTGCTTGGTGAAGAGGAATAAGGAATGGGCCATTTGCCTCCCGGCTGCAGTGCTCTTTGAAAGGGCGCAAAGAACTACCTAGCCATTGTAGCGCACCCGGTTCAAAAGAAAAACCCGGGCTCAACGCCCGGATGAACACAAACTGTGAATATCCTATGGAAAATACCGTCGTGCTACCTCTGAAAAATATCCGATACTGCTCGGTGATGGCGGATGACAACCTTGTCCACATGTAGCCCACAATCAATAGCAACCACGTCTATTCTAAAATTTTCTATTCGTTTTTTGCTAATGTAAGCCAAAACAGCCCTTCTCATCCTCTGTGCCTTGCCCCGAGTAAAAGAATCTTCGGGCAATCCAGATCGCGCGGACGAGCGGGTTTTAACTTCAATGAAAACAACTTGCCCCTCTTCCTGGGCAATAATGTCGATTTCCCCAAAGCGGCTGGTGTGGTGCGTTTCAATGATGTGAAATCCCTTTTTTTCAAGATGCCATGCCGCCACCTGCTCGCCCCACTTTCCAAATTGTTGCTTAGTCCTCTCGCCCATCACAATCACCCATTTAGTGGGCGATTAATATGCTTACGGCAAATACGATTTTTTGCCAACATTAGCTAAAATTTCACTTCTGCGGCGAGGCGCAACCCGAAATGCGTAATTCAGAACAGTTCCGAGCCAAACAGCGCCAACAACAAGCCAGATAACCCAAAAAATCGGGGCGCTTATATAAAATGCGTTAATTTGCCTAAAAATCCATAAAATCAATCCAATTGAGCCCATTGTCCAGCTGAAACTAAAAAGCTTGCGGGTGGTCTTTCGTGTGAGGGTATCGCTACTTTTGGCTAATTTTAAACGAAAAATAAGTGCTGCGGCCATAACCAAAATTATCCCAGCAAAAAGATACCACGCCAAAACCGAAGTAAATGGCCCTAAATTACGGTGGAAAAGATATTCTGGAGAGAGTAGATGAGTTAGCGTGCCCATGAGGAAGTATTATACCTTATAAACCTCCGCATTATGAAAAGCCCCTGCTTCAATCCTCCCTTGTCCCACAAAGCCAGCAGACACTGCCAGTGTGCTGATGTCATCTAATTTTAGCCGTTTTTCAGCAGGCGGGCCAATGCTCGTGTCTCCCTGCTTCCAATCAACCACTAAACACACGCCGCCCGGCTTCAAAAGCCGCCGCGCTTCAGCAAACAAAGGTTTTTTATCTTTGATTTGGTAGAGCACGTTCACGAGGAGCACGGCGTCAACCGACTGGCTCGAAATTTTGGTTGAGCCGGAAACTTCCAAATCCGCCCACACGGTTTGAATGTTTAGAATATTTTCCGCCCGCGCTTCCCGCTTGATCTGCTCAAGCACTGCTTTCTGCACATCAACCGCGTACACCGCCCCCCGCTCGCCCACGAGCCGGGCGGCCGCAAACGACATGTAACCCGAACCGCACCCCAAATCAGCCACCCGCATGCCGGGCCGCAGATTAATGCGCTCAAGGAGCGCTCGTGGATTTAAAAATGAAGCGTTGTTATCCCGCATACACTTGCAGTATATACCAATTCGGGTCTTCTGTGAAAATGCTCGGGATTATCTGTTTACTTAGTTTTTTTGTTTTGGATTGACGAATCCGGCGGACGCTGGTAAGCTTGCGGCGGAGTTTTAGGGCTATTTTACAACCAGTCACAAGGAGGAACCAATGGCTGGAGAAATCTGGGTGGTTCGAGATCCTCTGTTCGGCGATGGCGGCAAGGCAAAAATCGTGGACCGCCTCACCGAAGACGAGCGGGTGGCCGCGGTGGTGCGCTGGCAGGGCGGAGACAACGCCGGCCACACCGTGGTGGTGGACGGCAAAAAAATCGCGGTGCATGCCGTGCCCTCGGGCGTGGTGCGGAGCCAGGAGCGGCTGCTCCTCTCGGTGGCGGGGCGCGGCATGGTCATCAATCTTCCGCGGTTCTTTGCGGAGGTGGATGCGCTCGAAGCGGCCGGCATCAGCATTGATCCGGCAAATCTCCTCGTCTCCGAGGGAGCGTGGCTCACGCTTCCCTACCACATGGCGCTCGAACGGGCGCGTGAGAGCGGCGCAGGCAAAAAAGACACTACGGTCCGCGGCATCAGCCCCACGTACGCATCGGCCCGCGCATACCAGGGCATCCGCGCCGGCGACGTGCGGGACATGGCCTACGTGCGCGAGCACATTCGGGAGCCGCTCGCGTGGGCCAATGCCATTCTCGCGCGCGTCTACGGCGCTCCGGAAATTACCGAAGCCAACGTGCTCGGGGAAATCGAGTTGCACCGCAAGCGCCTGCTTCCGTTTCTCACCAACGAGATTCCGCTCCTCAACCGGCTCCTCAACGAAGGGCGCATTATCCTCTGCGAGGGGGCGCAGTCCGGCATGCTGGATGTGGACCTCGGCATCTACCCAAACACTACCGCGTCCAACACGTGGCCCGGCTCCATACAGGCCGGGTGCGGGCTGGATCCGCGGCGCATTACGCGGGACATTTGCGTGGTCAAGGCATTCGTGAGCCGTGTGGGCGCAGGGCGGCTGGTTGCGGAGATGGACGACGATCTCGCAACCATCATCCGCGACCGGGGCGGTGAATTCGGAACCTCAACCGGCAGGCCCCGCCGCATCGGCTGGCCGGACCATACTATCGCTCGCTTCTGCGCCATGGTCGGGCCACCCACCGAGATCGCCATCACCAAGGTTGATATACTCACGGGCATTGACCAGCTCCTTATCTGTAGCCACTACCGGCGCGGGATCGCGTGCGTGGGCACTTTCCCCACGCTCGCGCACGAGCTCGAACAGTGCAGGCCCGTATTTGTCGAATTGCCGGGATGGAAAGAGGACATCACCGGCGTCACCGAATGGTGCAATCTCCCTCCCAACTGCACACGGTACCTCACGGAGGTGGCGCGGCCCTACGGCGCGCCCATCACCATGGTCGGCACCGGGCCCGAGAGGGAACAGCTCATTGTGCGGCAATAATCCGTTGTACCCCAACCATGAACGCGGCCGTGCGCAACGGCACCCTGCGTTCCTCATGCGCCTTCCACACCCCATGGAAGGCGCTTTTCATAATGGGCTCGAGTTTGGCGAGCACCTCTCGCTCACTCCAGCGCTCGTTTTTTAAATTCTGCTCCCACTCAAAATAACTGACGGTTACCCCGCCCGCATTGGCGAGCACGTCCGGCACCACCGTGATGCCGCGCTCCTCTAAAATTCTGTCCGCCTGGGGTGTGGTCGGTCCATTGGCAAGCTCCAGCACAACGCGCGCCTTGATGTCAGCCGCGTTCTCTTTTGTAATCTGGTTTTCTAGTGCGGCCGGAACCAGCACATCGCACTCTTGCATCAAAATATCGTTGCCCGAAATCGCGGGCCGCGCCCTAAATCCTGCAACCGAGCCGGTTTCTTTTTTAAACCGCATCACCGCTTCCGGATCCAAACCGTTCGCGTCATACACGCCCCCGCGCGAATCAGACATGCCAACTATCCGGTAGTCGGCCCGGTGCGCGAGGAGCGCAAAATTATAGCCCACATTGCCCATGCCCTGCACCACAATGCACGTTGAGCCGGGCGCAAGGCCAAGCTTCTCTGCGACATCGCGCAACACGTAAAAACCGCCTTGGCCTGTTGCCTGCTCGCGTCCTTCGCTCCCGCCTGCCTCAATCGGCTTTCCGGTAAACGTCGCCCGTGTTGTGCCTGCCCCGCCTTTATAGCTGGGGCCGCCAGTCAATTTTTCATACTCATCAGCCATCCACGCCATAATCTCGGGCGTGGTATTCACGTCCGGCGCGGGCACATCTTTATGCGGTCCGATGTGCGGCGCCATGGCGCGAACCCATCCGCGTGAGAGGGCTTCGAGTTCTGTTTTTGAAAGTACTTTGGGATCCACCACAATTCCGCCTTTGCCGCCTCCCATGGGGATGCCCGCCACCGCGGTTTTAATTACCATCCAGAACGCCAGGGCTTTCACCTCGTCCAAATCCACCTGCGGATGGTAGCGGATGCCGCCCTTGTATGGGCCGCGGTTGTTGTTGTACTGTACGCGATATCCTTTAAAATTTTTCGTGGTGCCATCATCCATTACCATTGGAATATCAAATTCATAAATGTGGTCCGGCGTTTTTAATTTTGAAACAACATCAAAACCGAGGCCGAGCTTTTGAGCGGCCCCGTCGAGTTGTTGCATTGCAGAACCAAATACAGACACACTATCCGCTATTTTTTTCTTCAAGCCACTTTTCCGCATCCATGGCAGCCATGCACCCCATGCCGGCCGCGGTCACGGCCTGGCGGTACCGGTGGTCCACCACGTCTCCACCCGCAAACACGCCAGCCACGCTCGTCATTGTGTTCTCCTTGAGGACAACATACTCCTTTTGATCGAGCTCGAGTTGGCCCCCTAAAAATTCCGTGTTTGGCTTGTGGCCGACAGCAACAAAAACTCCTTGGCACGCGATTTCCGATTCCTCGCCGGTCTTGTTGTTTTTCACGCGCACGCCGGTCACCGAACTTTCGCCCAGCACTTCCGCGATTTCCGTGTTCCACACAAAGGATATTTTGGGGTTTGCTTTTGCTTTTTCCTGCATGGCCTTGCTCGCGCGCAACTCGTCGCGGCGGTGGACGACTTTTACGCTCGTGGCAAATTTGGTGAGAAAAATGCTGTCTTCCATTGCCACGTCTCCGCCGCCGACCACCACCAAATCCTTACCCTTGAAAAAAAACCCGTCGCAGGTTGCGCAACTGGAAACACCCTTGCCGCGCAGGCGCTGTTCCGAGGACAGCCCCAGCCACTGCGCCGAAGCGCCCGTGGCAACAATCACGGCCTGGGCTTGATGCTCGGTTTCTCCGGCCCACACCGAAAAAGGCCGCTTTGAAAAATCAATCTTGGTGACGGCCTTGTCAATTATTTCCGTGCCAAAGCGTTCGGCTTGCTCGCGGAATTTCTGCATCAATTCCGGGCCCTGGATTCCGTCCGGAAACCCCGGATAGTTGCCCACATCTGTGGTAGTGCCCAACTGGCCGCCAATTTCAACGCCGGAAAATAAGAGCGGCGAAAGCAGGGCGCGGGACGCATAAATCGCGGCCGTGTAGCCCGCGTTGCCCGAACCAATAATAATCAATTTGTTAACATCTGACATACCTGGTAATACAATGCCCTACAGCGCGGCCTCAATTTTTTTCTTGATATACTGCTTATCCTGCAGACCAACCATCTGCTCAACCGGCTTGCCGCCTTTAAAAAGAATCAGCGTGGGGATGCTCATCACGCCATACTGCGAGGAGGTCTGCTGATTTTCATCGACATTTAATTTTGCAATCACGGCCTTTTCGCCGATTTCCTCGGCTAGTTCATCAAGAATCGGCCCTTGTACTTTGCACGGGCCACACCACGGCGCCCAAAAATCAACCAACACCGGCACCAATGCTGTGGTTATTTTTTGATTAAAATCGCTGTCAGTTAGGGTTATGGTAGGCATACGCGCAATTCTTGAGGGGGGTTAATGAAAATAATCAGGTTGTTATTATAATCCCGTTTTTGCGCCGTGTCCACCCATTGTTTCTGAAGGGGTTTTGTCCGTCGAGCGCCTACCGATAAAAAATATTTTTTAATTCTTAACTCAATTAATTATAGTTTATTGTAAGAGTGTGGATGGAGTGGACAACTGAAATTTTTGACTGATGTTGGAACAAAAAAGAACACTGGTGCGGTGGAGTAGTTAGTTCAGAGATGGGCACCAGTGGCGTGGTAGGGTGTGTATCATTATGCTGGCCGAGCGGAGAGGAAGAATGATAAAAATTTTATAAACAGGCGGGGAGAGTTTATTCAGATGGTTGTGCATGTGTTGCTCGTAGGTTTGGCACAAGGTAGTTAACAAGCGGTGAACAGATGGTGTGGAAACCTTACCCCTTGTTATTTGAGAATTTCTTCAAGTTCTTTACTATCGGTGATATTTTCTTTAAGGAACACCTCAATAAGCGCCACAATACCCTCTTTTTTCTTTGGGTCACTCTCGGCAATAAATTTTGCAAAATTATATAGTTCTGCCGTGGAGACGCGTACCCATTTTTTGTTTTGATGGAGAAATACAAAGAGTGTGGTAATAGCTATCCGTTTATTGCCATTACGAAAGGGGTGCCGTTTTATCATGAGATAAAACAATATA
>CAZBWF010000032.1:674-8254 GCA_964495675.1 uncultured Gammaproteobacteria bacterium | reverse complement strand
GGATCTACACCTTCGCAAACACGCTGCCCCTACCGGCCGCTGTTCCGATCTGGATGCCGACAACATCAGCCCGCGGGACTTCGCTAAACGCGGGGTAGAGCGCGTTTTCAACCTCCTCCTTGCAGATGGGGCACCAGTTTGCGTAAAAGTACAGCACCACGAGCTTGTCGGATGCCCCGGCCTTTTCGTAGTCAGATTGGTTGAAATCAAGCAACGGCGCGGATGAGCCCGCAATCACGGCTCCGGAAAAAGAGAGTCCTCCGCCGGAGGCGGACCCGCCTTGGGCGGGCATGGCGTCCTGCTCATTCTCCATGCGCGTCGAATCATCCGCCACGGCGCCTGCTTCGGCCATTGCCTCGCCCTCCATGACTTCAGTATCCTCCATGCGGGCGCTCTCAAGCCCGGTCATGGCCTCCGAAGCCGGCTTTTCTTTGGTTGCGTAGTACACGATGCCGCCCGCAATCACCACCACGAGCGCGGCAATGAGCGCAACAACACTAAATCCTTTTTGGTTATACATATACATCCCTTATAAATTACATACTGGCAACCCTCCCGCAATCTCGCGATCCTGCCGCTCTTTCATTTTTTTAAAGTCAGCGCGGTCTGCCCCCTTGCGGAGCATATCCGCAATCATATCACCTCCCAACAAGTGCGGGGTCAGCACGTAGTCAGCCCCAGCCGCATACAGCGCCTCGCGGCGCTTGATGTCCGGGCAGTTGGCCACCAACACGGGCTTGGGGCTCCGCTCCCGCACGTACCGGATGAGCGTGAGCTGGTCCTCGGCATCCGGAATCGTGGAAATGATGAGTTTGCCGGCCGCGAGCGCGAGGTCCGAGAGCAGTTCTACGTCAGCCACGTCCCCGAAGTAGGCCGGAATGCGTTCCTCTTTAAGCTCGTCTATAATCTCGGGGTTGTAGTCAACCACCGCAAACGAGGGATGGCGTTCGCTCTTGAGCATGTGCACAATCTTCCAGCCGATGCGGTGGTAGCCGATAACCCACACGTCGTGCTCGGATTTTGCGGGCTCCTTCTGCCTGCGGCGGTCGCTCCCAAAGAGCGCCAACACGGGGCTCACCATAGTGAATATGCGCTCCGAATAGGTAATGAGGTAGGACGAAACGAAAATGGTGACAAGCGCCACTACGGTAAACACGTTTATTTCATACGTTCCCACGGCCCCGAGCTCGCGGCCCACCACGAGGAGCACAAACCCGAACTCCGAAACCTGCGCCGCAGTGACGCCGGAAAGAAAACTGTTCCGCCGCGTGAATTTGAACGCGCGGTAGAGCATATAAAGAATAAAGGGGTTGCCGATGAGAATAAAAAGCGAAAGCGCGCCGGCCGGAACAAGCACCGCGGCCGCGTCTCCGAACGCCATCTCCGAACCCAGCGTGATAAAGAACATGATGAGGAAAAAATCGCGCACGGGCTTGATGCGCGCGCTGATTTCCGCCTGGTAGGCCGAGGAGCCAAGCGCGAGTCCCGCGACAACGGCGCCGATTTCCATGGAAAACCCCAGCGCGTACGCGGCCGCAGTCACGGCAAAGCACCACGCCAAGGCAAAGAGGAATAAAAATTCCGTGGAGCGCGAAACGTGGCGCAAGATTCCCGGCAGCACAAAGCGCGAGAGCGCAACCACGAGTCCAAAGAGCGCCAATCCCTTCATGCCAAGCGATGCGAGGTCCGCGACGGCGCTCCCTCCGCCGCCCGCGGATGAGAGCGCAATCAACAGGACAATGGCAATCACGTCCTGCACGAGCATCAAGCCGATGGTGTACCTGCCGTAGAGCGAATCAATCTGCTTTTTGTCCGAGAGCAGCTTGGTGATGATGATGGTGGAAGAAAACGTAATGGCAACCGCGAGGTACAAGGCCGGAAGCAGGCCAAAATCAAGCGCCCGCAGAATAACCACGCCGAAAAGCGCGGTGAACGCCACCTGCCCGATGCCCGTGACAAGCGAAACGGTTCCGATTTTTTTCAAATACCCGAAGTTCAAGCTCAATCCCACGAGAAACAAAAGCAGGATAATGCCGAGCTGGGAAAAAAGGCGCCAAATGGCTTCGCTTGCCACGAGATTGAACGCAAGCGGCCCGGCAAGGATGCCCGCGAGAATGTAGGCAACAATCAGCGGCTGCTTGAGCCAGTTGGCAACCCACGCCACGGCCGCGGTCAAAACGAGAAGCGCGGTAATCTGAAAAAAAATTGCATCCATGCCTTTTACTATACAATGGAACCGCGCGCAACAAAAGCCCCCTCCGCATGCAAGCGAGGGGGCTACGAATCTATTTCCTCCATACTTCCTCCTCATTCCTCCGATTTCTCCAGCGCTCCGTTCGCGCTCCACGCCGCGAGTTCGCGCTTGAACTGTTCCGCGATTGCCGCATCCGGCGTCACCTCGGTCATCTCGTACACCAGCTCGTCGCCGGAAGGCAGCGCGCAAATGCGCGTGCACCACGAGCCGTCCGGCGCGAGGTCGTAGAACACGGTTTCGGCGGGGTCCATGCGCTCCTGCTCGAGAATCGTGGTGATGATGATGGGCGCCTCGCCCCGCGTGGGAAAATGTGCGTCCGCGCATCCGGCGTAGACGCAGATATGCGATCCGCACATCGCGTAGAGCGCGTGCTGGAATTCCGGGCCCTCGCGCGGAAATTCCGGATTCGGGTACGCCACCTCGCGGAACTCCAGCGCCAGAGCCACTTCCCGAGCGCCGCCGCGCGCCTCGCGGGCCACGAGGTACGAGATGAACAGATACTCGAGCTCGCGGCAGCACCGCTCCCACACGAAGCGCACCACTTCCCCGTCCTCCATCACCAACCGGCGGCACCTGGCTTCGCTCGGCGGTATATCCGGGTACACGAGCGGCGTGCAGAGCTCAAAAAAGGTGGTCGTCTCCAGGTCGAGCGATTCGATGAGTGCAAGCTCCTGCACAACAACGCTCGGGTCGTACGATGCCTCCTTCCACGACTCGAGTAGAAAGGCGCACTCGCCGTCGAATTCGGCGAACCATACGGCGCCGAGGCGCTCCATAGCGGCAAATTTCTCCGGAGCGGCCCATATCGTGACATGCTTCAACGCACCAATCATTGCGGCCCTCCTTCCGGTAAAAGAACGTGAACTGCTGCGCGATGAACCTTGTTGAATGTGTGGTCGGGGCGGCGGGATTCGAACCCGCGATCTCAAGACCCCCAGCCTTGCGCCTTACCAACTAGGCCACGCCCCGACGTCAGAGTGCACACTCAACCTACCACATCCGCCCGAAAAATCAATCAATAAAAAACTAGCCCCACTCTGTAGAGAGTGGGGACTAGTTTGAGGAAGCAGTCGTAGATAACTGCATCATGCATCTCCTTTCCTCGTAACCCCCTCGTGCCGACTGGCACAAGAGGAAGCTCTCGCTATAGCGTTCCCCTGGGTTGAAAGTAGGCCTAAACGCCACTGCGCCGCGAGACCAGCCGAGGCCGGCCGAGGGGATCGCAAAGACGTTCGAGTTCCCCGCGCCATTAACTACACTAATGGCGTTGGGGCTTGCAATGGAGGGCCACGGGTGTCCGCAACAGCAATCCGCCGAACGGAGGACGCTGTTATGTAGGACTCCCAAGGGGTAACGATTGTCGGAAACCTATAGCAGTGTTAAGAGCTGTCTTTATTATACCGCAAAATGCGCCCGCTAACAATACCAAAAGCTTTGGCTAAATCTAGCGCAACGCGAAAAAATTATTAACACATTATGCACCAAAAGAAAACCCCTCCTCTCGCAAGAGGAGGGGTGTACGGAAGCCGCGCCCGGGGTCACGTGGCAAAAACCGGTATCCGCGCGAGTGCTTCAACCCCGAGAACTTGGACGAGCGTCCCCTGCATGTCGCTCGCCACGTTCCGGGGAATATTACAGAGCGGCCATAGGATGGCGACCTGGCGCCTGCACCCGCCGCCGTTTTGCGTCTTCGCCTTGAGGCGCAAAACCATTCCTGCTTGAACACTGCATTCGCATTGAGGATTCAAGCAGCCCCTCCAGCCGGAACTAAGGTTTCCTCCTTCGCGCAGAATGGAAAGCTCCCATCCGCACTCGCAAGTGCTCACGCTTCCTCGGTACTGCCCCAGCTTTGGTGTCATGCTCCAACTCCCCACGGTTTACAATGAACGAAAAGAGCCGACCAGTTTGGTCGGCTCGCTATGGTAGGTGATTATCCGCACTATGTCAAACCATAAGCCGACCGTTTGAAAACGGCTTGCTGAAGGACTTGGAATTGCGGTTGTGCTGCTGCATATCTGCTTTCAGTATACGCGCTGGGCCCAAAAAAGGAAAGAGGCGCCTGTGGAAAGGTGCTACCAGAGAAAGCTCGGAGCAAGCATGGCGACTGCCACGAGAATGGCAACGGCGAGAATCGTGTTCGCAATGCCGAGGACGGCATTCGCTCTGCTGATCGCTTTTTTATTGAACATAGGGCATCACCATTTCGTCCGAACGGCCGTAGTCCCAAATTTTTTCTTTCTCCCCGAACCAGTGGCCAATCTCGTGTTCGGCCTCTTCCTGCGTTTCCGAAGCGTGCACCAAATTGTACACGGCGCGCTTGTCGCGGTTTGCCGCGGCCGCCGAATCAACGGAAAAATCGCCGCGGATGGTGCCCAGTTCCGCGTCCGAGGGCATGGTCGAGCCGGCCAGCTTGCGCGTCATGCTGACTGCATGCACGCCCTTGATGGCCATCACCACCACCGGACCCGAGGTCATAAAATCAATGAGCCACTTGCGCACCATGGGCCCGATATTCTCGGCCTTGTCCGTGCCCAGTTCTGCCTTGGCGTCGTAGCCGTACTTTTCATACGTCGCGAGCGTTTTGTTGCCAAGCCGCGTAATCCACGCCGGGTCCTTGGGGTAGTGGTCGTCCACCTGGCGGTACTCCGCTTTGAACATTTTAAGTCCCACAATCTTCAAACCGACCTGCTCGATTCTGCGGATAATCTCGCCGGTTAATCCGCGCTTCACCGCATCCGGCTTTACCATTAAAAACGTTGTTTCTTCTCGAGGATGTTGTGTCATAGTAATTCTTTAACTTTGGCAATCACTTGAGTCGGCGTCACGTTTGCTTTCACCAAATACCCGTTTGCGCCGAGCTCTTCCCCTTTTTTAATGTCTTCTTCCTGCCCGAGGTTGGTCAGCATGAGGACTGGCGTTGCTTTGTGCTGTGCGCTCTCGCGGAGTTTTTTTAAAACCGCAAAACCATCGAGCTTGGGGAGGATAATATCAAGCAGGATAACGTCGAACGTTCCGGCCTCGGCTTTCGCGAGCCCCTCTTCCCCGTCGTGCGCAACTTCTATCTGGTACCCCTCCTTTTTAAATTTGGTCTGGTACATTGAGGCGAGCATTTCCTCGTCCTCAACAAGCAAAACGTTCATAATGGAGTATTGTATCAAAACAGGGCGAAAAGGCAAGTCACCGCAACTCCACAAACATCCCATCGCTCACCAGCTTGATGTCGCCCGCATAAGCGTTCCGCAGCACCGGAATGCGCCGGCTCTCGAGGCGCTTGAGCACGCGGAAAGCCGGATGGCCGTACGGATTGTCTTTTCCGACCTGGATAACCGCAATTTCGGGCATCACCGCATCCAAAAACAAATCAGATGACGAGGTATGGCTCCCGTGGTGCCCGATTTTAAGCACCTCCGCATCGAGGCCGTCGCCAACCGCGGCCACGAGCGCATCCTCAACCTCGGTCGGCGCGTCTCCCGTAAAAACGTAATCAATCTCTCCGTCCGAAAACTTCACCACGATTGAAGCGGCGTTATTGTCCGCAATGGTTTGCCCGACAAAACTTTTGTTAGGAAACAAGACGTCAAGAACAACCCCTTCCCCCAATTCGTACGTCTGGCGCGACGCAACATACCGCACCGGAGTCCGTTTTTGCGCAATCACATCCCGGAGCGCTTCAAACACGCTCGAGTCGTGAACAACTCCCGGGTCAAGCAGAAGGCCCACGTCGTACCGCTCGAGCACCGGAACCAAACCCGCAATGTGATCCGAGTCCGGGTGAGTCGCAATCACCAGGTCGAACGAGCGTTCAAAAAACGAGAGGTTGCGGCCGAGCCGATCCAAAATACGGTTGTCGCGGCCGCCGTCAATCAGAATATTCTGGCCGTGCCGCGTTTTGATGAGCACCCCATCGCCCTGCCCCACGTCCAAAAAGATGACTTCTGTCTGCGAACTGCGCGCGTTCGCCGCAACAAGCAGCACAACGCTCAACGCAACCGAAACGCCCGCCGCTCCCGCCGTCAGTGCGATAATATATTTGAATCGTTTAAGCGTCATACTGCCGTTCCCTCTCCCATTGGGAGAGGGCTAGGGTGAGGGGTCGCACGGGCTATGGTTCTGCCCCTCACCCCGACCCTCTACCGTGGGGAGAGGGTATATTAAAATTGGATTTTGCTATTCGAGTCCTCCTCCATACCCCCCACCCAATCGCCGCATACATCGCAAGCAGGAGCACCCAGTGGAACGAACCGAAATCAAACGAGGCAAATCGAAGCGATGACAAAAATTCCGCAACGCGAATCATATATTCCAAAAAGAGCCACGGAAGCCATGCAAGCACCGCGCCGAAGGGAGGCCACAACATTCCCGCAATGCCGGATGCAAATCCGAGCGCCATGGTAAGGGGAATCGCGGGAAGGATGAGGATGTTGGCAATCGGCGCGATGATGGAGAGCCGGCCAAATTGGTAGAGGATGAGCGGCGTAGTGGTTGCCATGGCCGAGAGCGTGGTCGCGAGCGCTTCTCTCGCGCCGAACAGCGGGGGCAGGCGTTCGGCAAATTTCTGGATACTGGGATTGATGTATACCAAACCGATGGTAGCGAGAAACGAGAGCTGGAATCCTGCGTCAAACACCAAAATTTTCGGATTGAAAAGAAGCATGAGGAATGCGGTAACTGCGAGCGCATTGGTCGCGCGCGAAGCGCGGCCCAGTTGGCGGGCCAAGAGCACGAAGATGCCCATGATGCCGGCGCGCACCACAGATGCCGTGGCGCCGGTCATAATAACGAAGAGCGCAATGCCCGCGCTCAGCCACCAAAATGCGCGCCGGCGGGAGATGCCGAGCATCTGGAAAAAACCAATGATGACAGCCGCGATAATGGTGATGTTGGAGCCGGAAATGGCAATAATGTGCGTGGTGCCGGTTCTCGCGAACGCTTCCAAGAGATACTCCGGAATGCCGCGCCGCGCGCCCACGAGCAAACCAGAAAGAAACGCGGCATGTGGTTCGCTGATGATTCTATTTATGGCGCCCATGAATCTCTGCTTAACCGCAAGGATGCCGGCCATGATTGAATTCCCGCGACCCGAATCCAGTTTCTCAATGTCCCCTCTCCAGCACACGCTGTAGATGTCGTACCGCGCCAGATACTTGTCGTACGCAAAATCCTCGATTTGTTCCGGCGCTTCAATCCTGCAGGTTATTTTCAGCGCATCGCCGTAGGCGTATTCCGGGTACAGCGCGGTTTTGATTAACAGACGGCCATTCACGCCGTCTGTAGAGACGCCCCACTGAGGCGTCTCTAACCTTTCCACGGCCACCGTCACCTTCTG
>CAZBWF010000032.1:0-664 GCA_964495675.1 uncultured Gammaproteobacteria bacterium | reverse complement strand
TAATACCCTCGCCTTAACCGTCAATTTCTGCCCATCCAACCGCACATCCGGCTCCTCGGTAATCATGCCCTCAACCGCAACCTCCTCCCCGTTGTAGTACGCAATATGGCTTGGGTCTTCAAGATTTGGAATGGCAAAGGCCATGCGTCCCATTCCCAAAACAAAAAAGAGCCCCGCAAGGCCTGCAATACGAAACGTGCGTCGTTGCCATGCCATGACGAGCGCCACCACAAACGCAAGAGCGCTCGCATACATGAACAACACGCTCGGCAGGGCAAACGACGCCGCACCAACGCCCGCCACAAACGCGAGGAGCGTGAGGAGAAATGTCCGCGAGCGCGAGAGGCGCATGGAGCTTAGGAAACTTTTGCCCGAAAGCGGATGTACGCTTCGCTGAAAGCGTCCAGGTCTCCGCCGAGCACGGCATCCACGTCGCTCGTCTCCAGTCCGGTGCGATGGTCTTTCACCAGTTTGTACGGGTGCAGAACGTACGAGCGGATCTGGCTCCCCCACTCGGCCGACGCCACCTGCCCGCGGATGGAGCGCTCTTTGGCTTGGCGCTCTGCTTCCTGCCGCGCGGCGAGGCGGGACTTTAAAATCTTTAAGGCCGTGGCCTTGTTCTGGTGCTGGCTCCGCTCGTTCTGGCACGTTACGGTAATGCCCG
>CAZBWF010000031.1:7683-8315 GCA_964495675.1 uncultured Gammaproteobacteria bacterium | reverse complement strand
CGCTTTATTACAGGGGAATTATTGAGTGTGTTGTGTGACTACTGTTTGCTTTGGATTGTTGCGCGCCGGATGATGCAGTATGATAAGCGAGATACCGTAGATAATCTCGGCGTTGTGTTCATGTCATCCGGACTCCCCTTCAACCGCCGGAGTGAGAAGCAAAAACTCTTCTGCCCTTCGGCTGGATGTGCGCTGTATTCGCGCAAACTTCTGAAGCGCATAGCGTATGAACAAAAAGGTGAGCACTGCTACTTTGACCGCGCGTACTTCGCCTATGCCGAGGATGTGGATATGGGATTCCGCGCGCGGCTTGCAGGATTTGAGGCCGCATACGCGTCCAATGCTGTCGTCTACCATAAGGGTTCCGCGTCAACATCCAAACTTTCGGCTTTGGCAGTGTACCACACCTACCGCAACCTCATCTGGACCCAATTCAAAAATCTTCCAACAACGCTTTTTTTACGCCAATTTTTGTGGCTCGTCCTCGGGTGGAAATTTATTTTCTTGGTATACCTTATCAAAGGCCGGCCTCTCCTTATCCCGAAAGCTGTGTTCCATGGATTGCGCGGACTCAGGATGATGGCGTGGAAACGCCGCGAAACGCAAAAAAAGCGCATCGTCCGCGTACGAAC
>CAZBWF010000031.1:290-7673 GCA_964495675.1 uncultured Gammaproteobacteria bacterium | reverse complement strand
ACTCCTGGTTTGAGAGGGGGTTGTTTCCGAGAAATCTACTCAAGTGATTTCTCTATCCTCCAAAGATATACCTCCCCCACCCTCTTCGGCTCACCTAGCATCTCAAGAGTTTTTTCCAACACCCTGTCATTAATCCATCTGCCTTCAGTCATGTAGTAGCACACCGAGGCATTGGTGATGCGGAACGCCCCGTCGAGCCACACGCGAGACGGGCTTTTTGATAACCCCTCAAAAATCTTAACGCGCTCGGGCTGGGCGTACTCTTGGTATACTGGAAAATTTCCGGCTGTAATTTTTTTCCCGGAAACCGCTTCCAATCCCAAGAGCGGCCACGTATTTGCGATGACGCAGTACGGTTCCGGGTCTTTTTGGTGTTCTGACCAAACCAAACGCGCAGCCGCAAGCTCATCTGCGGTTACCATCTGGAGTTTGGGACCGGATGCGTACGTGGATGTTGCGGCAAACGCGAGGAGAAACGAAATCGCGAGAACCCTCTTGCGATGTGGAATTTGGGCTAACCACCCCCTAACCCCCTCCTTAGTAAAGGAGGGGGAAATTAGTTGCCAAATCCCCCGCCCCAAAAACAGAATCATGAAAAACACAATTGTTTCATTCAGCCGGCGCGCTAAAATGTGCACGCCCTCGGTAAAAGAAAAAGATATGAAGTAAGAACCAAGCGCCACCAAAAACAAAACCGCAATCAATACCCAAGTTTTATGCGCACGGTGATATCGGAACAAACGATACATCGCCCACACGATAACCGTCCACGCGCCCATGGAAACAATAAACGGCACCAGCCGGTACGAAAAGAGCGGCAAACGCGAAAGCGACTCCTTGGTTTGGTTGTACAAAAAATTCCCTTGGTCTATAAAATCCGGTGGCACCACAATGCTAATAAATCCGGAAAGCCGCCCGAACGCATCCGCGAGTGCATTCACGACACCGGAGATTGAAACCGAGCCCGCCGCGTAGCCGGAAAGCCCCTGAAAAATTTCCAAAAACGGAATAATCAGCACGGCTGCTGCCGCGAGGAGTCCAAACAGCGTTTTGTCGCGCAGTGATAATCGCCGGTCGCTGAATCCATACTTGAGCTTGAACGTATACCAATGCATGCGCTCCATAAAAAGGACTCGCCAGGCAACCGAAAGTACGCCAACAATAATGAGCACAAAAAAATTAAGAATGTACCCCCAGTAGAACGCCAAAGAAAGCGCGGCTGCGGCCGCAAGCGACGAACGCCTGCCTTCTTTTATGTAGTGCGCCCACAAGAGCAGTATAAAAAAGAAAAACAAGTGTCCGAACGATACGGGAATAGTAATGGCGCCTTCGGACTGGAACGTGTAGAAAAGTATGGGTAAAAACGCAAACAGCAAGCCAAGCCGCTCCTCTTTGAATATCAGGCGCCCAAACTGGAACAGTATGAGTGGGAGGAACAGCGACCACAGTAAAAATACCAGCAGCAAATCAACCCAAAAAATATCCACACCCAGCGACTCGGCAAGAAAGATGGTGGAAGCCCATTGGGGGCTATAGGAGGTCTTATTGCCCGCAACCAGGGCTTCAGGCACTGCCAAGGGCCCAAAATGGGCCATGGAGCGCTGTTTCTCGCCCCAGACGCTTGGGGTGTAGATATTCCCTTCCTGGAGCCATATTTCGGCCCCCAGATGCCGCCATTTGTCTCCACCGAACCCGGTCTTATACACCGCCGGAAGGTAGAGGTGCGCGGCATATGAAAAGAGAATGATGAGGGTCAAAACAACCCCCGCCGGCCGCCCGGAAAAAACGAATCGCGCCACCAGAAACGCAAGCGCAAAAAAGAGTATCAAGATAAACGAAGAGAGCGCTCCCCATGGAGAGAGTATAAAAACTCCGGTGCGCGCATGGAAGATGAAAAAGACGAAAAGTGCGAGTAGGAATAAAAATAAAACCACACCACTCTGAGCGAGGTGAGGAGCGAGGCGATGAACGAAGTCAAAAGGTCTCGTCTTCACGCCGCTTCGCTCGGCATGACGATTACGTAATGCGCTGATAACGACCCCCGCCAGTCCAACCAGCAACAACATACCAGCCACCGCAATTCGGTCATACTTCCATACCACCACCGGAATGCCTATGGCCATGGCTGAAAGATAAAAACTGACGAGAAAACCAAACACGCGGCCCCACGCCCGGCCGAGTGGAAGTATGCGCTCAAGTACCTCTCCCCATGTAATGCTATTCACGCCATAGTACAACGCCAGTCCGACTGCACCAATCAAAAAAGACCTGTCTCCTGTCCAGTTTCCGTATAGCACCGCAACTGATGCGATGAGTATCAATCCTTGCATCATCAAACGCCGCATAGTGAGAGCAATGTGTCTCCAATAGTGTTCCACGAATACTTATTTTCCACCAACTTCCGACCCGCCCTCCCCATCTCTTTCGCTCGAGCCGAATTATTGAGTATATCACTGATGGCGACCGCGAGCGCTCGCTCGTCCCGCACTGGTACGGTTATGCCTGAAACACCGTTTTCGTACACCGAGCGCACGCCGGGCAAATCCGTGGAAATAACCGGCGTACCGCAGGATAAGGATTCAGCAAGCACAATACCGAATGATTCTGACTGATCAATCGAGGGCAGAACCGTTATGGCTGCAAGTTGGTAGAGTTTTACCAGCATCTCGTCCGAAACGCCGCCGGTAAATAACAGCTTGCTGCGCACACCCAACGCTTCGGCGAGTTTTTTATACTGTGCTTGCATTTCCCCGCGGCCCGCGATAATCGCCTTAAACGCTCCGGAGCGGATATGCGGAATGGCTCGAATGAGGTATTCCACGCCCTTAAAATAGTGCGCCGCGTCCAAACCCCCCACAAACAGCACCACCCGTTCATCCGCCGCAAGATTCAAATTCTTTCGGAAGGATTCATCTGTCTCTCCGGCGTTGTATTTCTGCACATCAACGCCGTGCGGGACAATACAAAACCTTTCATTACCCTCCTGCCAATAGGAACCGAGGTGCGAGTGGCGTGCGTAATCCTCGGAGGAAGCAAGTACCGCGTCCGTCGATTGTATAATGCGCGGTAAAAAATATTTTGTTGTATATAAAAATACCAAGCCCTTCAATCCTCGCACAATCACGTCCATATGATAGTAGAGGATGAGTTTAAAGCCGAATTTCTTCTTTGCGCGGTACACAGCCCGCATCCCGCCGAAAAATGGATATTCCAAAATCACCGCATCAAAATCCTTAAGTTTTTTTTCGAGCTGGGGCACCCACGCCGCGTTGCCGTATTTGAAAATGGGTTTAAGAAGCTCTAACCGAAAGCCATAATCCGGCTTGCCCTCTGACCTGTCCTCCGTAGCTTTAGCAAAGGGGGAAGCCCCTCCTCTCGCGAGAGGAGGGGCGTAGGAGGGCGTAAAAACCGTCACCCCCTGGCCCCGCTCCGCGAGCAGGCGGGCATGGTGGAACGCAACCGTGCCCATGCCGCCGCGATAGGGCGGAAACACGGGGGTGACAACAGCGATTTTTTTTGCAATACTCATGCGTGTCGGGGTGTTCATTCAAAATGAGAGGAGGTGCCTAATGTTCTATAACCGGCTGAATCCAAGCGGCGCCATAGGTAAAGCGCTTGTATGGATGGCAATCGGCGGCATCGTGGTAGCCCTGGCCGCGCTCGGCTGGTGGTTTATCAGCAACCGATTGATTCCGGTCCTGGCCGAGGGCTTGATTCTCCCGATATGAGCCGCCCAAAGCCGCAATCAAGGGGGCCCGTGCAAGCACGCGGGCTCTTTCTTATACTAACAATCGAACGACATGGTAGTACAGGACGGCCAGCGGGCTAATAACATGCACGAGCAATGGATTTCGAATTTCAGAAAATACAAGCTCTGCATCCATTGCGGCGAATACTATTCTGTCCGGCACGCGGCGCATTGATTGCACACGGCGGCGTTGGACAAAGATTAATGGAACATGACAGACAATCCACGCATAGCTCTTCAATTTATATCCGAGCCAGCCGCCGAGAGCGCTGTACGCAAGCATCATCACCTCAACGGCCGCGAGCATGGGCGCAAGCAGGATGAGCGTTGTAACGGAATAGTTTTTTAAAAGGGCGGCCCACCGGTTGCGTTCGGTCCAATAGAACATTTTCTTATTACGATTGAACTCATAGTAGTGATACACAATCGCCTGCGGCGCGAGCACCACCTTACATCCGGCCAATTTCGCCCGCCAGCACAAATCCAAATCCTCGTGGTAGGAAAAAAACGATTCATCAAACACTCCCTCCCCCCCTGTATCCCCCCCTCGGGCAGGGGGGGATAATTCTTCCAGAACTTCTCGTTTAATGAGCATGGCCGCGCCGGACGCATACCCGATTTCAAGCGGTTCTTTACCGGTCCAGCGCTGTGCGCTCTCGCGGTAGTGCTTCACAAACCCAAATCCGAGGTAGTGCAAAGCGTTGCCGATGTTATTCGTCAAGTTGCGCTCCGTACCCAAGAGCAGCATGCCCTGCACGATACCGGCGTTTTCCGCTTCTGCAACCCGAACCAATTCGCCAATGGCTCCGGGCTCGATTTCTGTATCTTGGTTAAGCAAAAAGACGCACTCGTACCCCCGACGAAGCGCTTCTGTGATGCCGATGTTGTTCCCGCCGGCAAAGCCCATATTTTTTGAAAGTCGAATCAAATCCGCTTCCGGAAACTCTTGTTTCACGATATCCGTGGTTGCATCGTCTGATGCATTATCCACCACAATAACATCCACCCCCCCTCGTATCCCCCCCTTGGTAAGGGGGGGATACGAGGGGGGGTAGTCGCTAGAAAAAACGGAAGCGAGGCACCGTCGAATCCACCTGCTTCCGTTATACGTGACGATGATAACGGCAATACTAGGTTTCATGTCTCTTGTCGTCTTTGAGCGCCACATGCCGGACTATCTTAGTCATGTCGCGCTCAATACGTTCAATGCGTACGAATAATCGGAATACGAGATAGAAGACAACCCCCACGGCGACGTACACCACCAAATCGATGCCCGTGGCGGTCTTGAGCCCGATTTCTGCGGCAACGCGGTCAGTTAAGCGCGGGTACAGCACCACAATGCCGACTGCAAACCAAAGAATTCCCCAGCCGATGGATTCCTTGAGCGTAATTTCGCGCTTCCGATACTTTGCTGCGGTTCGGACGAGCAAATAGAGTACCGCGATAATGGTGACAATTTGGATAATCATTTGATTACTTTGCCCCACAAAAATTTCAAGCCGAGGAGGATCTTTTTAACATTGCTCTCGCCCTTGGCCCGCGAGTAGTCCGTATACACGATGGTGACCGGAACTTCGGCCCAGTGGAGACCGCGCTCCGCAATTTGGTCCACCACCTCCGAGGAGTACGACATGCCGTCCTGCCGGCAATCCATTTTTTCGAGCGCAGCGCGGGCGAATGCCCGGAATCCATTGTGCGCATCAGTCAACTTGATGCCGGATACCATCCATGTAAATACAATAGCCATCTTGATGAGCACGCGGCGCAACGGCGGAACCTGCTTGCCCCTGCCGAAGATGAACCGCGACCCAATAACCACGTCCGCGTCGCCGCGCGCTATGGGAGCAACCATGGCTTCAATTTCCTCGGCGCGGTGCTGGCAGTACGCGTCAAAATGCACCACGTAATTATAATCATTCGCGAGTGCCCACGCGTTGCCGGTGGTGAGCGCGGCCCCATACCCGCGATTCACAAAGTGTTGGAGCACAGTCGCGTCCGCGGCCGCCGCCTCGCGCGATGTGGTGTCGGTTGATCCATCGTCAACCACTGCAACATCAAATCCCCGCTCGCGTATAGCCCGAACGATGCCGCCAATCTTTTGGGCTTCGTTATAGGCGGGAATTATGACAACGGTATGCATAGTATCTTTATTTTCTCCCAACCCCTTCGTACGTAAACCCATGCTCGCGCATGGCGGTTGGATTGAGAAGGTTGCGGCCGTCAATAATGAGTGGATTTTTTGCCTGGGATTTCATGTGCGCCCAGTCCAAATCGCGGAACTCGGGCCACTCGGTTGCCACCACAATCGCATCCGCGCCAGCAACGCCCTCGTGCGGATGCCGGACATAGGTAACATCCCCGGTGAGCACTTTCTGGGCCGAGAGGAGCGCCAGCGGATCGTACGCACGGATGGATGCGCCGTGTTTTTGGAGCCGCATGATAATATCAATGGCCGCGGATTCGCGCACGTCATCCGTATTGGATTTAAACGCGAGGCCGAGTACCAGAATCTGCTTGTGCTTTAAATCTTCCAAATGTTTCAAAAGTTTTTGTATGATGATGCTCCGCTGCTGCTCGTTTACCTCAATCACCGATTTCAGGAGTTTAAAATCATACCCCTGATGGTTCGCAAACTGCTGGAGTGCCCGCACATCCTTAGGAAAACAGCTCCCGCCGTACCCCATGCCCGCGCGCAGAAACGATTTTCCGATTCTGGGGTCGCTCCCGATTGCCTCAGCCACGGTATCCACATCCGCGCCCACGCGCTCGCACACGTTCGCCACCTCGTTAATGAACGAAATTTTGGTGGCGAGAAAAGCGTTCGCCGCGTACTTAATCATTTCCGCGGTGGCGAGGTCCGTGAGGATAAGGGGAGCTTTCACGGAGCTGTAGAGGGATGCCGCGGCAGCTGCCGATTGTTCGCTGTCGCTCCCAATCACAATCCGGTCCGGATGCATCATGTCCGCAACGGCCTGCCCCTCACGCAGAAATTCCGGATTTGCAACGAGTCCGAATTCGTCTTTGAACGATTCGCGGATGAGTTTCCTTATTTCTTTATGCGTGCCGACTGGCACCGTGCTCTTGGTTATCACAATAGGATTTTTTGCTTTCTCGGCAGCGAAAAACTTGCCCAATGCGCGGGCAACCGCGCGCACAGCCGAGAGATCGGCCCTGCCATCTTCGGCAGGCGGAGTCCACACGCAGATAAAATGAATATCCGCGTTTTTTACGGTATCCTCGAAATCCGTGGTAAACCACAGCCGCTCGTTCTCCGTATTTTTTTCGATGAGGCGATTCAAACCCGGTTCGTGTATGGGAATAATGCCGCGCGAAAGGCGGCCGATTTTCTCGGCGTCAATGTCCATCACCACAACTTCGTGCCCCATTTCCGCGAGGCACGCGCCTGTGACCAATCCCACGTATCCAGCACCGATAATTGATACCTTCATAAACTCTGATGTCATTGCGAGGAGTCCCGTACTCGGGACGACGAGGCAATCCCGTCGTTTACGAACCGCCGCCAAATATTTTTACGCACGACGTTTCATTATTCACGGGATTGCCTCGGTCGGGAGTACCCTCCCTCGCAATGACAGTTATTAAACCACTCCCACGTTTTTTCAAGCCCTTTC
>CAZBWF010000031.1:0-224 GCA_964495675.1 uncultured Gammaproteobacteria bacterium | reverse complement strand
GTGTAGGCTCGTTTCAATCCCCGTGGAAACATTGTACACTGCCTGCCGTTTTTCTGATTTGAGAGCCAAAACATTCAATTCTACCACATCTTCAACAAAAATGAAATCCCTGGTTTGCTCCCCGCTGCCGTTAATGCCAAGGGAGGCGCCTTTTGCAAGGGCCTTGCAAAAAACCGCAACCACTCCCCCCTCGCCCACGCTCCCCTGCCGTGGACCGTACACAT
>CAZBWF010000030.1:0-8346 GCA_964495675.1 uncultured Gammaproteobacteria bacterium | reverse complement strand
ATGGTCTGGAACGCGCACGCTGCAGTTTATTCCGGAGGATACGTTGATTGCCTCACAAAACTATACCGTTACCGTACGCGAGGGATTTACATCCATGGACGGTTTGGGGGTTTCGTCGTTTACGCATTCGTTCCAGACGCGGCCACTGCGGTATATGCATGTGAGCGGCGGCCAGCTTGGCTATAATCAGCCCATGCGCGTGGTGTTCAACCAGCCCGTGGACCTCGCGCGCATGACGGCGGGCATTACCGTGGAAGACACCGCGGCAAAGCGGAACGTTGATTTTAAAGCTCGGTACGGAACCCGGCGCGAGTATAACCGCAAGGATGATTCGTACGAAGACGTGGTTGATGAATCAATCATTGAAATATACCAAGCGCGCGATTCGCACAACCGTAAAGAATTGTGGGATTTCACGAAGAGCTATTATTTGAATATCCAATATGCGCACCCTACCCGCGGGGACATCAGCATTGAGGAGGACCGGGGCGGACTGCACACGGTAACGGATGTGATTCAGAGCGTTACCGCCCAGTCGGACCGCACCAGTTTTGCGCGGCCGGATCTTTTCGATCCAACCGGCGAACTCGTGGTAACGTTTTATGAAGACATTGACCTGCCTGGAAGCGACATTGATGCCGATTATCTTTCCGGCATCACGTACGGTGAAAAGTGCAAAAGTGATGAAGATATGGTCAGCGATTCAAGCACCGTCTGTGAAAAAGTCACTGACCGCAAAAAACTACTGCTCCGTTTTGAGGCGGACAAGCTTGCCCGTTCCCAAACCATTGCGGTTGCGTTTAAGCGGATTAAAAATGCCGAAGGCCTGAAAATCAACCCGACAACCATAGAGCAGAAGGTCGTAGTTATTCCGCAGCTGATGGTTTATCGGACGTTTCCGGCGGACCGAGCAACGAACGCCTCTCTCACTGAAATGATTATCTGTTCCAACACGCCCCTCACCCGCCCGGCAAAAGAGGACATTGCTACCGTGATCACCGCGAGCGCGGCGTATGAATTTGAGAGCTGGAGCAATCCCGTGCTCGTGACGCCCGAGAGCGATCAGTACTACGAGTGCAACGCCTTTGAGTTTCAGACCAACATCAGTTACGGCTTAATGCCTCGCCAGGAGTACACGCTCACCATTGCGCTCGAGGATCATTTCGGACAGCGCCAGAATCTTGCCCGAAGCTTTACCACCGGAAATATACCCGAGAATACGCTCAATTTTTTTCATTTTCAGGACACCTACAGCGTGACCCAGCCGGACCGGACGAAATTGACCTACGCGGCCGTGAACATGGAGTATGTGAATATGAACATCTGCCAGCTCAATGCCGCGGATATGCTCCGCCGGCTGGAAGACAGGCCGGATTACGCCGAAGGCATAGACGCCGTTTCCAATTGCACGAGCTCGGTGACGAAGCGCGTTGAACTTCCCAAGCGGTACTGGATTAAGAATTATTTTCAGATTGATTTAAAGGAGTACGTAGGTACCCCGAATGGCCACTATGTATTTACGTTTTGGCATCCGGAATATCGAGAACAGTGGAGGAACAGCCGGGTGATTTACGAGCGGAATTACGTGAGTGTCACTAATCTCGCCGTGGTTGAGAAAAAGGTGGGCATAGAGAACGCCCGAACCGTGTACAACGAGGAGACGCGCGAAGAGTACCAGCTGCGCACTGCCAGCATGGCCGGATTGCGGAATCTCTACTGGGTGACCAGTGTTGGCGATCTTTCTCCTGTTGCCCGGGCCCAAATTGATTTGTACACTGACCCGGATGACAACGACCAGTTGCGGCTGGTTCGCACCATTAGTACCGACCAGAACGGCGTTGCGCAGACGGCGCCCATTGATCGCCTGCGCGGCGCGGTGGTGACGGTGGGCGGGGAAACCGCAATTCTCGCTGATGCCGAGAGTACCGTGCAGAGCGCGGCAACGGCGCGCGACGCGCTGAAGCTCTACTTATATACGGATCGCCCCATCTATAAGCCGGGTCAGGAGGTGCACATTAAAGGGTTGTACCGGATTGGCTACGACGGCAATTACGACCGGAGCGAGGGAGAGGTGATTCCACTTCGCGTGTTTAACAGCCAGAATCAAGAGATTGCCAAAAAGGATTTGACGGTCAATGAATTCGGCACCATCAACACCACTATTACGCTCGACACCAAAGCGCACCTCGGCGGCTACCGCATTGAGGCAAAGGGCAATACCGCCTCTTTCGATGTGGAAGAGTATGTACCGTCCCCTTTTAAAGTGGAGGCGCGCACCGGCAAAGACGAGTACATATTTGGCGACGACATGCTCCTTAATGTTGATGCCGACTATTTCTTTGGGGTTCCGGTCGAGGGTGGAACGGTTGAATACGGCATTACAAGCCAAACGTACTTTTTTGACAAGTTTGACGAAGGAGGATTCAGATTCGGCAATCCCTGGTACCACTGTTACGATGGCTGTTCGTTCGGCGATGCTTTTGTACTCCGCAATTCCGTGCCGCTCGGCCCTTCGGGTGAAGTGCAGATTAGCCAGAAGCTCGACTACGACGCATGGTTCGGGAGCGATGAAGATGAATCAAGCAAGCTCCTCACTTTCTTTATAACGGTTCGCAACACCAACGGGCAGAGCGTTACTACTCAGAAGTCCATCATTGTTCATCGCGGCGAGTTTTACGCGGGCATCAAAGCAGACCGTTCATTTGCGGGCACTGACGAGGAGCTTACCATGGCAGTGAAGACCATTGACACCGAGGGCCGCTCGCAGAGCGTTTCTGGCATGGAGGTAACGTTGAGTAAGGTTGACTGGGTATACTACAAGCGCCAGGAAGTTGACGGCGGCTATTACTACAAGTGGGAAAAGCGGCTCGAGCAGGTTAGCAAGCGCACCATCAGCACCAATGGCAACGGTGACTGGTCCGATGCGTTTAGAGTGAAAGACGAGGGTCAGTACGAACTGACCGTCCGGGCCACCGACAACCGCGGCAATCGCGTGCAAGACACATACACGATCTATATTTACGGCGATGGTCAGGTGTCGGTGCGGCCCACGAACGACACGTCGCTTGATGTTGTGACCGATACTGCGGCTTTAAACGTTGGGGGCAGCGCGGACATTATTATCACTTCTCCCTACGACCGGGCCAAGGCGCTGATTACACTGGAGCGCGGGACCGTGTATGCATACGAGGTCGTGGATGTTAATGCCAGCCTCTATCGCCACCGATTCACGGTTGGCCGGGAGCACATTCCCAATGTGGTTGCCAGCGTGACGCTGCTCTCGGCTGATCCCGAAATAAAGTATGGCCAGGTGGCATTCAGTGTGAACACCGAACAGCGCGAACTGGACGTTGCCATTTACCCGGACAAGGAACGGTACCTGCCCGGGGAGGAGGTGTCGCTCGCATTTGAAGTGACGAACCACTCGGGCGAAGGGGTTGCCACTGAGCTTTCGGTTGCGGTTGCGGATTTGAGCGTGCTCGCCCTGAAGGGAAATCCTAAGAAAAACCCAATTCCGTTTTTCTATGGAGGATTCCCGCACACCGTAGCAACATTAAAAATATTCTGCACGAAGTGGATGTGCCTACAGGCACCAAGGGCGGCGGCGGGCTTGAGCCGGATGATCTTGCCAAGAAAAAGCGCGGCGTGTTTAAAGATACCGCATTCTGGCAGGCCGTCGTGCGCACGGATGCTTCGGGACGCGCGCGGGTGGGTTTTATCTTGCCAGATAATTTAACCACCTGGCAGGTTGAATCGGTCGGCATTACGCAGGACACCAGCTTGGGCGTTGGGTACAAAGAATTTCAAGCGCGCAAGCAGGTTATGGTGCAGCCACTCCAGCCGCGTTTTGTAGTGCCGGGAGATGCTTTTTCAATCGGCACCAAAGTGTTTAACCAAACAGATACTAAGCAAAAATTGGCTGTTGGCTTTGAAAGCCACACCCTCGATCTTTCGAGCGGCAAGGCGCAGGAGGCGATTACTTTGAATGCCGGGGAGAGCGCAACCGTCTTTTTCCGCGTAGCTGCGCCGGAGGCACTGCAGCTTGGAAGCCACGCATACACGGTGTCCGCGAAGAATGACCAGTACGAAGATGCGGTTGACCAGTCCGTAAAGATTCGGCGCAACGACACCTACGAAACCGTTGCCACAGCCGGCGCTTCCCCGGAGCAGGTTATTAATGAGTATGTGTTTGTGCCTCAGAGCGTGGTGCCGGACAAGGGAGACCTGACCGTCAAACACAGTGCGACGCTCGCCGTGTTTCTCTCGGATGCCTTGAACAGCTTGCTGGCGTTTCCGCACGGGTGCAGCGAGCAGGTAGCCAGCAAGCTGGATGCCATGGCAACCCTCAAGCGCGGCCTCAACCTTAAAAACATCGGGGACACGTTTACGCTTGATGAGGTGCAGTTCGAAGGCGTTGATTATTCCATTGACCAGTTGGTGGAGGTTGGGCTCGCACGCCTCTACGAAAATCAGAAAGAGAGCGGGGGATTCAGCTACTATCCAAACACGAACGTGAGCGCGTACGCTACGCTGCATATTGCAAATACGCTTAAAAATCTGCAGGAAGCCGGATACGACGTTAACCAGGATGCCTTGAATCGGGCCTTTAATTACGTTAACGACAACGTGCGCCGGGACGAATTTAAGAGCCATGATTTCGCCATTGTAAGCGCCTACACGGCTTACCGAATCGGCAACCCGAACAACGTGCACGCCTTCTACCGGACGCGCATCAACCAGATTCTGGGCGACCAGGCATTGCTTGCCGAAAACATGAGCACCATGACGCTCACGCATTTGGCGTTGCTGCTTTCCGACCAGGAGAAGATTTTTGGCGGCAGGAATAAAGAAAAGGTGTACAAGCTTTTGGAGAACAAAATCGATATTGACGCGCGCGGCGCATTTTTGCCGGTTAACCGCAACAGGATTATATGGGACTACTATGAAACCCCCGTTAAGAACACCGCGTTTTTGCTTAAGGCGTTTGTGGCGGACGAGCGCAATAATGAGGTGCTGGATCGCATTCTGCGCTGGCTGCTGGCAAGCCGCGCTAAGGACGGAGCATGGGGCAGCACGAATAACACCATCAGCGTGATCGACGCCATGACCGATTACTTTGTGTGGCTGCGTGAAAACGAATCGCAGTACGAGCTCGCCGTGTCGCTCGACGGCAAGGAACTCTCGAACTTCAGCTACGGCCCGCAAACCATTCTCACGCAAAACCAATCTAGTGTTCCTGTTGCGGATTTAAAGAAAGACGAATTGCACTCGGTCCGCCTCGCAAAGAGCAACCAAAACAACCGTGTGAACAACGTATACTACGACGTGTCCTTGAAGTATTTCTTGCCCATTGAACAGATTCCGCCGCGCGACGAGGGATTTACCGTTACGCGCGCTCTTTACCGACTGGAGGATACCGAGGGCGAGCAACCCGTCACCCGCGCGGCGGTAGGAGAGGTATTGCGCGGACAACTCAAAATTATCGTACCCCAGGGGCGCACTCTGGTAGCGGTTGACGACTATATCCCCGCCGGGGTTTCATTGATTAATTTTAACTTGGCAACAGAAGACGCCTCATTGCGTGAGCAATATGGCTCTGGCGGCGCCGAGGATTATTGGTATCAGTACGACCCCAAAGAAAGCCGCCGGCTGCGCCCGGATCTTGAAGAGTTGCGGGACGACCGGTTGTTTCTGTATGTGGAATCACTGCCCGCGGGCGAATACACGTATGAGTATTTCGTGCGCGCGGCCGTGCCCGGCGAATTTCACCACTTGCCCGCGGTGGTAAGCGAGTGGTATTTCCCCGAGAATTTTGGCAGGACCAGCGGCGGCATGTTTACGGTCGCCGAGGAGTAGCGCAGCACTCATTCGTCCGAACGGACGTGCAGCAACAGCTGGGCGCTTTGGTTTGAAGTTTGCGCGCTGATGGTATAGGTACCGGGCGATGTTGGTTTGAAAATCATCTCGCTTCCCTCGCCAATGGGCTCGCCGTTCACCAGCCACGCAGCCGCGACACTCGCCCGCAGGGGAATGCGGGTGTTTCGCTCAAGGAGAAACGTGTCTCCATCGTGCGGGGACAGAATCAGCTCGTTCGTAGTGAGCAGTTTTTGATACGCTTCGTAATCGTCGGCCGCTAAGCCGTACTCGATTGTATTGCCGGTTCGAAATTCAGTTATTGCATCCAGACGGAATGGCGTTTTTCGGTTATAGCCCGACGAAATCAGAAGTTCCATAACATTGTGCCAGATGGCGCCCGCGCCGGCCGAACCCGACACCTCGTCCATAGCTGTGTTTTCCGTGTTTCCCAGCCACACTCCAACCACGAAATCCGGCGTGTAGCCGATGGTCCAACTGTCGTGAAATTCGCGGGATGTGCCTGTTTTCGCGGCGATGGCGACGCCGGGGATGATAAGGTCATTCACCAAACCGAATTGTTCCACGCCGGTGGTGCGGTCCGTGAGAATTTTGTTTACCAGCTGTACGTATGCCTCATCAGCAATCTGCGCGTGCTGATTAAACCGGGTTTGGCTTTGGTGCGCGAGCGTTTGGTGCTGGCACAGTTCCAGCGGCTTGAGCGCCCCATTATTCGCAAAAAGGGATGTATAGTACGTCAGGGCGAGTAAATCCATTTCAAGTCCTCCGAGCGCAATGCTTAATTGGTATTCGCGCAGGTCTTGAATCGGTTGGAACGAAAGGTCAGTGAGCAGAAAGTCATAAAAATTTTCCAGTCCAACATACTCAAGCACCTTGACGCTGGGCACGTTTAAACTGTTTGCGAGCGCGTAGTGCAGCGTTACGGGCCCGTGGTAGGCAAAATCGTAATTTTTCGGGTACAACGCGTACCCGTTGCCAATAGTGTATTTGTACTCCTTATCATCAACTATGGTGTACTGCCGCAGGTTCTGCTCCAAGCCCTTAAGATAGATGAGCGGTTTGACGGTGGAGCCAATGGGCCGGGGTTTGAGCGCCATATTGATTTGGTCGCCCTGAAGCTCCGAATCCGGGCGGGGAGTACCAACCATGGCAATAAGCTGGTTTTCAGGTTGTTTCAGCACAACCACTGCGGCGTGCGTTGCGTTTTTATGCGCAAATGAGCTAATTGCGCGCTGCGCGGCAGCGCGGATATCCTCGGTCAATTTTTGATCAATCCACGTATTTGCGCACCGCACATCCAGAGCGCCAAGCTCGAATGCGGCCGATGTGCGCACCGTGGCGCGGAACGCGCGTTCAAGGCCTTGCATTTGGCTTAGGGGCACGTCTTTGAATTCGCCGACAGATATCCCAATCCGTTTTGCAAGTTGTTTGGATTGTTCGCCATTTGCCGCGGTAAATGGATGCTGTTTTGACGGGCTTGCAATGGTTGCAATCAGCTGGATACTCTGCTCATCCGTAAGGCTTTCCGGAGTCGCATTAAAGTAATATGCGCTTGCCATGGCTAACCCCTGGGTACGGTTGCCAAAGTACACCGAATTCGCGTACATCTGTAAAAGTTCCTCTTTTGAGGCGTGCAATTCAAGGCCAATGGCATAGAGTGTTTCCGCAAATTTGTTTTTGATCGTTCGGTCGGATTCACTGTTGCGGAGGATTTTTGCTAGTTGCTGGGTGATGGTGCTTGATGCTGGATTGACGGAGTCGGTTAGCCGGCGGTAGCTAGCCCGCACGATGCTTCCCGGATTCAATCCGGGGTGATAATAAAAGTAGCGGTCTTCGGCAGTAAGGAGCAGTTCAGCGAACCGTTCGGGAACACGCTCGCCATAGACGGCATAGTAACCATTGCCGTTTGGCTGGATGGCAATGGTTGCGCCATAGCGGTCATGGGTAGTAAAGGATTGCCGTTGTGTGTAAACATCAATCATAGTGTCGGCCGCGCGTTTGCTCGAGTACCACCCAGCTATGAGTACGAGGGCGAGGCCAGCCATAGAAAAAAGCATTTTTCTACTCATAGATTTTCCATGAGCGTTTCAGTTTTTGTTTTGCCGATGGATTGTTCGATTTCTGTACGGTTCGCTTTCTTGATTCCCGAAACCGAGCCAAATTTCCGCAGGAGCAGTTTTTTTGTCGTAGGCCCGATGCCTGGAATGCTATCGAGTGCGGATTGCACGCCTGCTTTCGCGTGGCGCGAGTGGTAGTAGGCCTGGCCAAACCGGTGCGCCTCATCGCGGATGCGCTGGAGGAGCCGCGATGCCGCCGATGCGGGGTTGAGGTTTATTTTTTTGAGCTGCCTGCCTTGGAACACTTCCTCTTCGCGTTTGGCGAGAGCGATAAATTGATTTGCCGCAAGACCCCCTCTAACTCCCCCTTGGTAAGGGGGAGAATCGATAGTTCCCCTCCTTACTAAGGAGGGGC
>CAZBWF010000029.1:4206-8514 GCA_964495675.1 uncultured Gammaproteobacteria bacterium | reverse complement strand
TGCCGTGGACCGTACACATTTGCGTACCGCAGCACAACCGCTTTCATTCCTTCCTGAAGATGCTCACTTAAAAGATGTTGTTCAAAATTTTGTTTTGAGCGACCATACGCAGAAGCTGGAACTGCCGGCTCGTTTTCTGAAACAGGAAGATTTTGATTGTTCCCGTACACCGCGGCCGAAGATGAAAAGATAAACCGCTCTACACCGTATTTCTTTGACCACTGGAGGATGTTCATGGAATCCGTGGCATAGCGCTTGGCATCCGGAAACGCGGAGCGGATGTCAATCTGCGCCGCCAAATGAAATACTGCCTCGGGTTTGAACCGTCCGAACGCGGTTTCAACTTTTTTCCAATCGTGGATATCAATGCGCTCAATGAGCACGTCATCTGGCACAAAATCTTCAGAACCGGTACTAAAGTCATCGAGGATCATCACCTGATGACCCTCTTTGATGAGCCGCTCCGTAAGATGCGAACCGATAAACCCGGCCCCGCCGGTAACCAACACCCGCATACTATTCTCCGTTCGGCGCATCCATGTTCCACAAGCCGGCCTGCTCGTAGCGCGAACGCGCGGATTGGATGTAGTGGATGGTTTTTTCCAATCCGTCCGCAAGCGGCACCACCGGGTACCACGAGAGGGTCTCCTTGGCGCGCTTGATGTCCGGCAGACCCTCCACATGGAGCCCATCCGGCGTTTTTTCGTACACAATTTTTGACTTGGACCCGAGCTTTGCAATAACTGTTTTCGCGATGTTGGCGAGGTTCTGCTCATCGGGGTTGCCAATGTTCACGGGCCCGAAATCCTTGGCGGCCATGAGCTTGAACACGCCGTCCACCACGTCCTGCACGTAGCAGTAGCCCCGCTTGGAATTCTCGTCGCCGTAAATAACCACGTCTTTGTTGTCGAGCGCGTTGCCGATAAAATCCGGGATCATACGCGCCGCGCCCATTTTCATGCGGGGGCCATAGGTTGCAAAAATGCGGGCAATGGAAACATTCACGTTCTCCTGCTCGCGATAGATGGTGCAGAGCGTTTCCGCAAACCGCTTGCTCTCGTTGTACGAGGCGCGCTCGCCCACCGGATTAATGTACCCCCAGTAATCCTCCGTAAAATACTTTGTCTCCGGAAGTGGATCGCCGTAAATTGCGGAAGTCGAGAGGTGCACCATGGCGGCGTTGTGCTCCCGCGCAAGCTCCAGCACATTCTTGACCCCGATGGAGTTGGTAAGTGCGGTTTCGATAGGAAGCTTCTTCGCGTCCTTATATGCGGTCGGCGTGGCGCAGTTGTACACCTCTTGAATCCCGGCAACAGCCACCTGGAATTTTTTAAGTTCGGGATGCGAGACAAGATTAATGGGGGTCGTAATATCGTGCTTGATGAACGTAAAATTTTCTTCCTGCAGAAGATGGTCAATGTTCATCTCATGGCCGCTCGCAAAATTATCGATGCAGATGACATTCGCCTCACCTCTTTTAACGAGGTTCTCGCAGATGTGGGAGCCGATGAATCCGGCCCCGCCAGTGACGATGACATTTTTTTTATCGAATACGCCCTTAATTTTTGGCATAGGTATTTTGTCATCCCCGCGAAAGCGGGGATCCAGTGAAGAAATCACGTTTGGAGCCACAGCCCCTGGATTCCCGCTTTCGCGGGAATGACATTTATGTCTGATTGCTTAAAATTTACATTCCCACATTAACCCCTCCCTGGTACCCTTTTTCAAAAACGCTGAACACCGTATCCTGTGAAAATTCTCCGGCGCTTCGGCTGAATATGCGAACCTCCGGGGTTCGTCCGGGACCGCTCCCCACGATAATTTCGTCAAGCGCGTCCGTGTCCACATTGCCCACCGCCACGGTCGCTCCCCCCCGGAATGTTGACTCCATGGCAAAAAACTGGGTTTCTACTGTTCCATTGGCGCTGAAGACGCGCACCTGCGGACCGCCGCCCACGCCTGCCGCAGTCACCACTTCCATGGCCCCATCCCCGTCCACGTCGCCAATGGCAACGTTCACGCCGCCCCGGAAGAATTGCGGGTACGCAAGCCAGCTCGCTTCCTTGTTTCCTACGGTATCAAATATTTGCACGAGCGGCAACGAGCCCCCGCCGGTTCCGGTGACTATTTCAACGGCTCCGTCAGCGTCCACGTCGCCGGCCGTCACTGTCACGCCGCCTGAAAGACCTTGAGCGGTTACCGAAAACGACCCCTTCTGCTTCCCCTGCATATCAAAGATGCGAATCTCGCTCGAGAGCCCGGCGCCGGCAGACGTAATAATCTCATCTTTCCCGTCGCCATTGGTATCCGCCGCAGCCACGTGGACTCCGCCACGGAAGGTGCTGTCGTAAGCGAAAAACTGGCCCTCGATCTCGCCGCGCTGGTTAAATATGCGCACCTGCGGCCCGCCGCCGCGTCCGGCGCCAGTAATAATTTCGCGTTCTCCATCACCATCCACATCACCGGAAATCACCTCGGCCCCGCCGCGGAAGAACTGCGGGTACGCGAGCCACTGAAACGCGCCCGAACCCATTGCGTCGGCTATAAGCGTTTCAACCTGCCTGTTTTGGCCGGAGGCAACCAGAATATTTTTCTTGGTCTCTGCGCGGCGCGCGCGCGGCGCGATTTTTGCAGCGCCTTCCCCCACGGTTTCAATGGCTTTTTGAACGGCAGCGGCGGCATTGAGCAATCCCGCGCCAAGCTGGCCGCGGTACAAAGGATTCTGCCGGTCAATGTTCGTTGCTGTTTCCCGAACAATGGAAATAATCTGCTTGTTGGAAAGCGCGGCGTTTGCTGATTTCATCAATCCCGCAACCCCGGAAACAATGGGAGCCGCAAACGAGGTTCCGCGCCACCCCCCGCGGTACTTATCGTCAAAGTCGCCCCCGAGCCGCGGGTCGAAAAGTTGTGGACCCGCAATGCCGTCTCCTGGCGCGTTAATATCTATACAAGTGAAGCCGTAATTCGAAAAGCCCGATTTTGTGTTATCAGCGCCCACCGAGCCGACTCCCAGTACGCGATTCATGCCAACACCGCCATCCGAGCACACCGGGTATAGAGGCCGAAAATCGAAGTCGCCGCCGATTAATAAGGAATCCTCGGCGTCGTTCCCCACAGCCGCAACCAGCACCGCGCCGGCCTCGTACGCGCGGGACAGGGCATCCGAGAGCACCGCATCCGTGTGAGCCCCCACAAAACTCATATTGATAACGTCCGCACCGTTGGCAATTGCATAGTCAACGGCGCGGGCAATATCCGTGGTCGTGCCCTCCCCGCTGGCGTCGAGCGCCCGCAGGGGCATAATTTTGCAGTTCCAGCAGACGCCAGCAAGCCCTTGACTGTTGTTCGTTGCCGAGGCGGCAACACCGGCAACGGTCGTACCGTGATTCGCGCCCCCGAACGTGTAGCCATTGGTAAATTTCGGATGCGGATCCGATGTATTCTCCAAAAAATCCCAGCCATTGAAATCATCTACATACCCATTAGCATCATCATCAATCCCGTTTAAGGGTTTTTCGCCCCTGTTGAACCAGATGTTGCTTATGATGTCCGGATGGTCCATGTCCACGCCCGAATCAATAACCGCAATCACGACTTCCGAACTTCCGGTGGTGGTTGCCCACGCTTGGGGAATAGTAACCTGATTAAGGTACCGCTCCTGCTCTTTGCTGTAAAACGAATCATTCGGAACCAGTGCGGCGAATACTGCTTCCGGGGCAAAAGCCAAAAGCACGCCGACAGATAGTGCTCGTGCTAACCGCGGCATACCCATTACTCTTCAACTCCCAATAACTCCGCCAGCCGCCGTACGTGTGCCGCAGCTTCCTCGTTCTCTGGTTCGGCATTCGCCACCTCTTGCCAATAAATCCAGGCCTGCCGGTACTCCCGCCGGTCTTCCAAAAACCGAGCATACGAGGCCCAGATGGCAGCACTGCCAGTATAGTCGCTCGCGGCCCGGTAAATGTTGTCCAGCTCATCGGCACGGCCAGGATAATGCATCTTATAAAGCTCGATAAGCGCTTCAAACCCTTGTGCTTCGCGCGGTTCCAATTGTGTTGCAATGCGGAGCATCTTGTCTGCCTCATCAAATTGCTCCATCTCGTCGTACAGAATACCCAAATCAGTGTATACGACGTAATCACGGCTGTTGATGGTGAGCGCCTTTTGGTACCAGCGCTCGGCTTCGGAGAGGCGGCCGAGAAAACGATTGAGCCGACCGACCACAACGTAGTGATCAATGTTCTGGAGTTCGCCAGAAAGGGTGTCCAATGCGGCGGCGAGTTCTTCTTCGAGCTCCTGCTTCCGCTC
>CAZBWF010000029.1:0-4106 GCA_964495675.1 uncultured Gammaproteobacteria bacterium | reverse complement strand
GTGTCTCGTGCGACTTTTTGGTAGAGCCGGAGTAATCGCTCCCAATCGCCCTGTTGCGCGAGCGCGCTTGCTACCGGCCCTGCCTCTGCCTCGGACCTAAAACTGTACCCATTATCCAACGCGTTATCCGCTGCTTGTATGCCCGCTCCGGCATCGCCCCCCTGAATATACGCAAATGCGAGTAGCCAGTACGTGGTTGGATTTTTAGGGTTTATGGCAACGGTTTTCTCCAGCGTCTCAATGCCACGCTCTCGGTCGCCGGCAATCAAATACGTGTTTGCGAGCGAGTGGAACACCTGCTGGCGCGCGGTTCCGAGTTCTGTGGCCTCCCGCAGGATGCGCTCCGCTTTTTGCAAAACGCGCCGGCTGGATTCGGCATCCTGCTGACGAAGCATCTCACCGTACACATTCAGCGTATTGCCATAGGAAAGCAACAAACGAACGTCTTTGGGATTCTGCTCAACAACCTGGTCAACTGATGACATGGCAAATAAGTACCCGGAACGCAGTTCGTTTGCCGTTAGTCCGCCGGAAAGAGCACGAGCACTCATATATTGAGAAAGTTTGATTGCCACTTCCCGGCTGTCAAAATTTGAAAGTTCAAAAATCCGCCGGTAGTTTTCCATGGTCTGTGCAAACGGCTGTGCCTGCGCGTAGGCAAGATTTTGGAGCAGGAGCCGATTATGGCTCACCAGCTTGATGTTGCCAGCGTAGGCAATGGGCGCTAAAACCGCCAACGCCGCAAGCAGGCCGGCCCACCAATACCGGCCCGGCACGCCCGGCAAAAACTCGCGCAATTGGTTCAACGCTCCGCCAAACCACTGCTTGAGCGCGCCCTCGGCGTCCGTAACGCCGCCGGTGCGCGCCACGACATACGCGACAAGTATGGTGAGTACCACATAAGAGCTGACGGTATCAAACACGAACAAATTCTGAATAAAATAACCGACTAAAAACGCAAAGATGATGAGCGCCTCGGTCCGGCGCTCGGGCTCGCGACTACCCATATGATACAAACTATATATGAGCGCGAGCCCCACGCCAAGATACGCGAGCAAGCCAAGAATGCCCATGGTGACCGCCACCTCCAGAACCATGTTGTGCGCCCTATCCCACCAGGTCTCGTCCCCTACCAACTGATAGAACGCCGGGTCAAAACCCTGGTTGAACACCACGTCAAACTTCTGCGGCCCCACGCCGAGCCAAAAGTTGTCTTTGAATCCGGTGAGGCCGCCCCGCCATGAGATGAGGCGCGTCTGGATGGTGGAGTCAGCCAGATCAAAGGTAAAGAGCCGGCCAAAGTTTCGGGTCGCCCACTCGTTGTGGCCAACCATGCCGTACAAAAGCGCGAGCGCGGCTACAAACGTGAAAAAACCCTGGCTCGCGCGGCGCCGCATGTTCGCGCTCCCATTCCACAGCAAGGTGCCCGCGAAAAACACAACCACCGAAGCCACAAAACCGATGAACGCGCCGCGCACCCCGGTCATCATGTATGCGACAAAAACAGCAACCAGCGCCGCTCCGGCGCTGATGCGCCACCATGTGCCGATGGAGCGCTCAATAATAATGAGCAGCGCAAAGTTGACATTGAACAACAGATACACCGCCAAGAAAGCCGGGTTGCCGATGGTGCCGGTAATGCGCCCCAAATTCGTCTCATAAATCGTCCACGGCCCGAATGAATCCACGCCGACGCGCTGAAGGAACCCGTACCCGGCCATGAGCGCTGCCGCGCCCACAGAACAACTGAAGAGCACAAGCCACTCCCGCTTTTCTTTGAGGACGCTGGCAGCAACCATAATTGCGGCCCAATAGTGCAACCAACTGAATACCCCGTCCATGCGCTCGTAGTTCCCCCAAAAGCTGTAGCTGAAATTTTCTCCCGCAAGGGACGTGAGGAGCACCAATGCCGCGAACACGACCAAGGACGCGTACACCAGATGGTGGCGCGGCCTAAACCGCGGAGCCATAATGGCAAGCGGTACATAGGCAACCAGCGCGATTTCAATCAAAAGCCGGAAATACACGGCTTTCGGGAAAATGGCCGGAAAAAAGTAATCCGCCGAAAGCAGAAGCGGCGCTAAGACCGCGAGGTACAAGCACGCCTTGATAATCCGAACAAAAATTCGTTCAATGTTCTGTTGATGCATTCTCTCATTGTACCCAATTCTCGCCCACAACGCAACGGGATCGTTCGCCAGTCAAATATTGATTTTCCGGATTGTGTCGGGAGTCGGACAGCACTAAAAACCACCCGCCGAATCGGCAGGTGGTTTTATTTAAATAATCAACTATCTGGTGGCGCCGCTATAGGCGATTGCCCGAACCGCATCCCACGCAGTTGCGGTCTGCGGACTCCGCTTGAAGATGGCTTCGTAACTCTTGATAGCCGCTTTTTCGCTTTCAAGCTTCCGACCGCTCGGGCGCAGGCCATACGCCATTACCACCACTGCCGCATCATCGCGCGCATTGGTCCGCACCGGCGCGCGCTTGTAAATAACTCTAAAATTGGCTTCTGCGGTTGCTTCCCTGTCTGCATCGGTCTGACCGGGCCACCTACCGTTCGCGATTTTCACCACATCCTCCCAATCGGTATCTGATGCTGGAAGTCGTCCGAACGCTTCTTTGAATGAGTTTACCACTCCCCCGCGCTCACCTGCGCCCAAACGGTCAGTGGTCGGGCTTCCATAGGTCACGAATGTTACAATCTTCTCGCGCGCTGCAGTTGAAACGTTTGACTGGTTCGCTACCACTCTACCCACGATATCGGTGTTGTATTTGGCTTCAAGCGCGGTATTCACTGCTTTGCCTGCTGCTGCCGCAACTTCTGCGCGGGTCTTGGTTGCCACATTTGCGGCCTCGGACTTAACGCTTGCGAGGTTGGTGTCAACGCCTGCAACCGGCGCAGCGGGCGTGGTTGCTGCGGGCGTTGTCGCCTGATCGCCAGTCGTCAACTCACCAGTTGTGGGGTTATACGTCTGCTTGGTTTTACCACCTCCTCCGCCGCCACCTCCGCCGCCACCTCCGCCCGTGGAAACGCCGCCACCTCCGCAATCATTGGAACGCGGCACAACCTTATAGGTTGCCGCAGTTGTAGGGAGCGTAATTTGAGTGGTTCCCGGGTTTCCGTTGCCGGAGCACGAGACCTCGGTGCCGCTCTTGGTGATTTGGATTGACCGCACCGCAACATCCGAAGAGCCGACGTTAAACGTGCCTGGGTTAACAACTGTGAATGCGCCGCCGTCAAACGTCCAGGACTCTGCGGTTGAGGCGTCAAAGATAATCATGTTTACCGTGGCTCCGGTTGTTGCATCAATAGTAACTCCCGAAACAGTTATATCAGCATCTGCGGTAAAATCCGTGGTTGCCGCCGAAACCGATACCCCAAATGCCAACGGCGTAAGGAGTAGAGCGACCAGGGCTGCTATGGATATTTTTTTCATAGGTATTTTTGCTGTTACTCTACGCATGTATACCTATGCCCTAGAAGCAACTTGTCGTTGAAGTAGCTATATTTATGCTTGCCTCTTCTCCATCCGCATCATTATTGACCCAGCTTGAGAACCACCAGTAGATAGTTTCATTAGAGGCAGATACGCTACGGAAACAAACTTTCCCTAAGTCAATGGTCGTGGTTGCGCTTTGCCCGGGACCCACACTAAGCATGGCGTCCCCGGTTGAGGTAGCAATGCCCACCTTACCATCCGTGCCCTGACCGTTAACCACAAAAGCTGGGGAGCTACTGCCTGAATTCATTACTATGAATGAGTGGGTCTCGGTGCCCTGCTCCACAGCCAACAATCCCCAGGGTGTCGAAGAGGCAATACCAACCCTGTCCGCGGATGCGTCAACCTGGAATAGGTTAGCTTGGGTATCTCCCTGAACCGTAAAGTCGGCATCGGACCATCCGCCGCCGTTAAACATAACGTTGCCGGATAGATCAATGCTCAGCAGTTCTGCGCTTGATGACCCCACAATGAGCGCGGGTTGTCCGGTAAGTGCTTCCACGGAGAGCAGGGCATATGGCGTGCTACTGCCAACTCCAGCCTTGCCGCCGTCAAGAATCGTGAATACCTCGGTCCCGTTATCAGCAATATTGACGATAT
>CAZBWF010000028.1:835-8703 GCA_964495675.1 uncultured Gammaproteobacteria bacterium | reverse complement strand
GTTCCAGCGTAGCCGTTCGCGTTCAACACCGAGGTGGAAGCAAACGCGCGCTTCTGATCGCTCTGGAGAAGATAAATCGTGGAAGAGTTAGCATATTTTACGAGCGTGCCATTCGGGTGGCTCGTGGTTGAGCTAACCATTGTACCTGCTGAACCGTACTTGTCCAGGAAGGACTGCGGAAGCCAGGTGATGTTGTCGTAGTTGTATCCGAGCGTTTCGAACACCGATGCGGAAAGCACCGGGCGAAGCTTTTTGCCGGATACGACGTACACGGCCGGGGTTTCCAGGGCGCGGATGAGAGAGCCGTCACGGAACTCGACGTCGTTCCCGACGGTAAACCCGGACAGGTTAGTGGTCAGCACCGTGCCGAAATTCGAGGGGAATCCCCACGAAGTGTACACGTTTGCGTGCGGGAACGGGTGAATGGTCACCCCATCCGCGTCCACCAAATATACTGTCGTGCTGCCTGCCGTTTTAACGAGGTCTCCCGCAACTGCGCCAACCGAAACCGGGGCGAGCGCAAAGAGGCCTACGCTCCACACAATCGTAGTGATGGTGAGAGCAACGGACAGGACCTTTTTTGAGTGTTTAATAACGTCACTCATGTTTGGTCTCCTTTTACACTTTCCGGCGACCGGCCGGAAAGCATTATTTATTTATAGAGTAATCACAAATACACAACTGCCAACTTGTATATATGTGATTACTCTACGGCTTAATAATCAATTAATAGGACGGAATTCGACTCAATTCCGTTACATAATTACCATAGTTACAGTGCTAAATATAGCATTGTTGGGAATAGTGTCAATGATTATTATACCAAAATTAATCTCAACGGACAACAGTTTCTGTGGATATTTGAAGGTATAAGATTGACAAATTATATATTTTCTTTCGTAATGAACCTATAAAGATACATTTTCACTCTGTTTTTGAGTAGGAACAAGCTCGATTGTTGATGTTCCCAAAACACCACCATCACTCCTTGGGGCCTCGTTGCCGGGCTGACGGAAGGACTCAACGTTTTTGATCGCTTTCCGAACCTCCTTGACAATAGCAGTGCTTTCGTTGACTTTTTTGATTGCCTCCTGCAGTTTTCCGTCCTCATTGCCTTCAAGTATCTTTTTTGCTTCATTAATGGCCTTTCTTGCTTCTTCCGGCCTTTCCTTAACCGTCTGAACGTCGCTCTGAACCGACTGGAGGACAGCTGGAGTCGTGGTTGCTGCGGGTTGTTCTTGGGCCATAATTTGCTCGGGAGTGCTTTCCCTGGTTGTTGAGGCGGTCCCAACCTGAAGTTCGGAAAGTATGTTCGAAACTTCGGAAGATTCAGAAGACCTCGAAAGAACCGGAATAACCGAAGTGGCGGTTGTGGTGCTTGCTATTTGATTCAGCGTGGTCTCGATTTTCTCGATTTTATTCTGGAGCTTTGAGAGCGCCTCTTGCTTAATATCTTGGTTGGATGACAGAGCCGCCTCCTGCACAAAAACCGTTAATGATTTTGAGTTTGTTTCGTCAACTTTTTCAAGCGCCGCATCAATGGAAGCAATAGGCAACGCTGGCGCAGGATTTCCCTCGGCTCCTTCGCTTTTGACTTTCTCCGCAACAGAAGGTGTGCTCGAAGACGCTGACGGCGCCTCTAATGACGGCGCAACAGGCCCTGCTGATTCCGGCGCTACCGCCGCAGAGGAGCTCTCGGCTATCTTTTCTTTAATTTTAAGCAAATTATCCTCTAAAATTAAGGTCTTTTCGTTCACTAGTTTCGAAACGCCCGGCTCTGTTTTTTCGAGCCGCTCCTCCACGGCACTCAAGCTTTTGGTAAAATGGCTCATGGCGGTTTCGATTCCATTCGCGGCGGTCCTCGGATCCCCTTCGTCCAAAAGCTTGCTCACCTCCTCGAGCCGGGTGCCGGCGAACGCAATCTCCAAAGCCGCCTTTTTCTCTTGGGAAAACGCAATGCCGATCTGCGCCTTTTCCACAGAAAGCTTAAAAGAATAGAGCGCATCTCCGGGCAAGCTTGCCTGGGCCGCGGAAACCGCCGCAAATGAGCTCGAAAACACCACGGCTATGGCAAGGATTGCTATGAAAGCCGCGCGCATGCTATGGGCTCCAGGTCCGAAAATCCTAAACACTTCCCAAAAACCGGCCTGCTTTTGTACTATTGATTCTCTCCAGACCTCAGATTTCCTTATTTCAGCCAAAATCGCCGCACGTGCCTCCTGCTTCCATATTGGACGCGGAGCCACCTGGCGGGAGAGGAAACGAATATGTTTTTTAAACCTATACAAACGCATATTAGCCAAAACGCTTCTTGATTACCTCTTTGAGCGCCTTTACGGCGCGGTGGAGCGTTACGCGAACCGCGCCTTTGCTCTTTCCGGAAATGCCCGAAATTTCTTCGATGGTGAGATCATCGGCATAGCGCATGAGAATGAGCTCGCGATGGTCCGGCAAAAGCTCCTCAATGGCCTCGCGCACGAGCCGCAAATCGTCTTTGATCTGCTGGTGCTCTTCGATGTTGAGCGAGGTGTCCACCAAGGTTTCCCACTGGGATTCATCAATTGAGAGGAGTTCTCGGCCACTTTTCCGATAGTGGTCAATGACGACATTTCTTGCAATGCGATAGAGCAGGGCTTTAAAATTTTCAATTCCTTTTGAGCCACCGGTAAGGTACTGCCATGCCTTTAAAAAAACATCAGCGCTCAAGTCCTCTGCTTCTGCTTGGTTCCTTACCCGGAAGCTGACAAATCTAAAAATGTCGTCTACGTATTTGTCGTACAGCTTTCCAAAGGCCTCTTCGTCCCCGGAGAGCGCGGCCGCAATAAGGAACTGATCCTGCATTTTACCTTTCATACAGTAAGACGGTGGTTGTGGATAAATATTACAGATTAAACAAAAAAGCCGACATTTTGTCCACTAGTACAGTATAAAATGGATTTGAGTTTTTAGCCAACTGTCATTGCGAGGAGTCCCGTACTCGGGGCGACGTGGCAATCCCGTGACTCCGAGACGTCGTTGGAAAAAAATTAGGCGACTGTTCATTAATGGCGGGATTGCCGCGGTCGGGAGTACTCTCCCTCGCAATGACATTACTTATACACTATTGTGGAAAATAAAGTTGTATTAATTTTTAGCTAATATATAATAAAAGTATAAAATAACTTCAACATTAGTGTTGAAGATAAATATGAATAACCCTCAAGACCATATTCCTGTCCGAGTGACCGTATCAGAAGCAGCTAAACTTTTTGGCGTCACCGAAAGGACGGTTCGCGCGGCAATCAAGCGCGGAGATGTGCAATACGTGGTTGTCCTCGGCAGGTACCGGATTAATTTTGACGGGCTCCTTTCCTGGTCGCAAAAATCCACTCGCAGACGCAACCAACGCGATTCGAAGGGAATCGGGCGGTATGTGGGACAGTGGAGAATCAAAAATAAAAAGTTTTCCCCAAACCCGCGCCTGCTCGAAGAATAGTATATACTTAAATCACAGAACATGCGATAACCACAACGCTCTTTCGAACTACACGGAGGGGACTATGAGATCCTTCTTCAGACGCTTTTACTGGTGCTGGCGCTTGGCGCACCGATTCCAAGAGGCGCGAGCAGTTACCCACCCAATCTGGATCTGGCTCAAAAGCCGCCTGCCCATGGTAAACGCGAACCTCATTACCGCGGTGCGGCTCGTTGTCGCCAGCGTTGCGTTCTACCAGTTCGCTCAACGCGATGTGCTTGCGGCCATTCCCCTGTATCTTGCCGCCGCGCTCCTCGACATGGTTGACGGCGACTGGGCGCGCGCGAACAACGAGATATCCACATGGGGAAAAATCATAGACCCCTTGGCGGATAAAATCACGGTGCTCGCGTTCCTGCTTCTGTTTGGAAGCCAGGGGCGCGTGCACCTCAATCTCGTGTGGGTCCTGGTGGCGCTCGAAGCTTTTTCAACCAGCGTCTATGCGATTACGGCGCTGCAGGGATCGGTCAGCGGAGCAAACCTTGCGGGAAAGATAAAAAAAGTCCTGCAAGACGCAGTTGTGCTCCTCGCGCTCGTAAGCCCTGGGGCGCTGTTTGCACCCATGTGCAACCTACTGCTCCTCGCCTCCGGAGTGTTTTCCATTACAAGCTCCTGGGGCAAAATCCTCGATTCCCGCATCGCGCGCATCGCGAACCGAGACCAAGCCCACGACGAAAAAAGCGCCTAAACAAGGCGCTGCCAGAAGGCCGCCCGCCACAGCACTATAGTGGCGAGGCGGCTTTTTTATTGCCACGGCGTGGAAGCGAGCACCAACACGACAAACGCCGCATACACAAGCACTTTCTTGATGACGATCTTCCTTCGGATGAGCGCGGGATCTGCTATATACTTTGCAACGTCATAAAAAAACAGAAGCGCGGCCGTGGCGATGAGCCCGAGCGTCACCTCCGTAAACGGCAGCCACACCAAAACCGAAAACACCTCTGCGGCAACCAGCAAGAGCACAACGTAGAGTGAAAACGGGAATGCGGCGCCCGAACGAGAGTGCACGGTTGCCGCTCGTACAAAAACGCCGTAGACGGCAAGAAATACTATAAGCGACTCCCACAAACCCCGCCCGAGCACGGTCACAAGCCCGAACGCGATGCTCGACCAGAAAAACACCCCGCCCAAAAAGAGCGCGAGGTGCGTTCGGGACGGAGACGAGAGAACGTATGCAAACGCCGCGGCAATGAACACTGGCAGGGCAAATTTAATGGTTGCAAAATCAATCCACAATCCCCACCAGAACACGCCAGCAAGGAACAGGAGCACCGAGAGCCGGTCGAGCACGCCGGAACAGGCGCGCCACGCAATGACTGCCGCGGCAATAAGGCACACGCCAAACCACAGCCCAATGCGGCCCGGGTTCAAGAGCACTGCTTCCCACGAAAAGAGAACGAGCGCCAGAGGAAGCCAAAATGTGAGCAAAGAAGCCATGTTAGAATGCAATCTCAACAAAGCCATCGCGGACAAACAGCCCGCGAACAGACGAACGCACAAGCTGCAGTTCGAGAGCGGCAATCTGATTTTTGAGCGCCGTGGCCGCTATAAAATTTGGGATGCCCGAAGGGATATCGAGCGCGCCAATGGTGATCTCCTCAATGTGCAGCCGAAGCGCCTCCTCACTGAAGCTTGCTCTCGCGCGGAGGCGCACGGTGGTGCTCCTTCCCTCGTTTTCCATGATTCCAAAAAACTCAATAACTCCATCCAAAAAAACGAGCTGTGGGTCGGCAATAGGGAGTTTTGCGCCAGAAGCGCCGAGGTACGAGCGCAGGAGCGTTGTGGCCTCGGATTCGGATATGCGCGGCGTTTCAAGATGGAGCTTTTGAGCAAGCGCGGCAACAGCATTGTCGGACGCGCCGGTTGAAGCTGAAACCACGCGCGTGGGCCGAGAAGCGCTCTCAAATACAGAGCTTAAAATCGGCATCGGTACCAAGCCCGTTTTGGCGAGCGTTACCCCCGCGCCCACGCCAACGGCGATGAGCGCTACCGCCGCAACCAGAAGGCACCCTTGTAGCACTCCGAACTTCATCACCGCGCCGGAATAAGCGTATAGCCGGCTTCCGAGGGAAGCAGGTGGACATCTTCTCTGCCGCCGCTCGTTCCCACCACAAACCGTTCCCGCGCCTCGTCCCACCGGATGGAACGAAAGTCCGTGGAGACCGCCTGTTCAAAAACCAATGCTTCATTTTCGCGCACCACGCGCACCACGCGCTGGAGGCGAGTGGGCGCTTCTGTGAGAATGGCCACATCAGCGCTGTGGCCGCCTCCGCCGCGGCGGGAAGAAATGATAACCTCATCCGGCGGAAGCGCAAACCGCGCCGCCTGCTCGCCCCGCACGCTGCCGAGAGCCAGCTCCGAATACGTGCCCAAATCGCCTTCCGTAAAATAAAAAAGCGCCAGGAGCGCGCCCCCGGAAACGGCTACGACCGAGGTGAGCATGATGCTCGTTTTAAAAGAAATATTCATTGAACCGGAATGAAAAGCCATGGGTACTGTTCAGAGAGAATTCGGCGCTGTTCCAATGCCGCATCAATGTCAACCGCCTCATTCCGGAGCCCATCTGCCAACCGAACAAGTTGAAGGTGCAACGACCGGTACATGGACGGGACCTCTATGGCAAACAGGGCGCCGTGAACGTTCTCCGCTTCCCACGAGGGCACGGCCTCGCCCGCGGCGCGGCGTTCGATGACGGCATCCAAAAGCCGTACGGACGCGAGCACGTATTCGCGGTAGTTTGCGATCCCTCCGTTCCCGAAAGACGGGGCTACTTGTTCGCCGGCCACCAGCCGCTCTGAAACCGGAACGACACCGAGCCGCTCCCGCTCATCCGCAAATTCCTGCTGTTTGACGTTCTCGAACAGAATGAGTACGAGCGACACGCTGAACACCATCACAAAACCGAACACCAAAATCCCAAGTTGCTTGTGGGTATGCATAGTAAAAATTATACCATCTTTTAGGTAGTTGCCACAAGATGAAAAACTGGTATAGTGAGTAGCATGATACGAGCTATTCTCTTTGACCTCGACGGGGTACTGATTGAAACCGAGCGGGAAACATTCGAGTTCTATCGGACGCGGCTCGCCGAGTATGGCATTCACCTCGAGGACTCCGATTTTAAATACAAAGCGGGCAGAAAATCCGTTGATTTTTGGAATGACGTGCTCACGAGCGAGGAGCGAGCGCGAATTGACACCAAAGCGCTGACTGGGGAGAAACGCCGGGCATTCAACGCCACGCCCGAGCGGTACGTAAAAAAGGTCGAGGGGGGCAAAGAAGTATTGGAAAATCTGCGCCAGGCCGGCTATCTGCTTGCGCTCACAACGCAAAACGAAGCCGAGATGGCGCGCACGGCCATGCAGTGGCTCGGCATTACAGAACACTTTCACACGATTCTGACGCTGTCGGACATTAGTCGCAAGAAGCCGGATCCCGAAATCTACCTTCTGGCCGCCCAGAAGCTCGGCGTAGACCCAGCCGAGTGCGTGGTGATTGAGGATTCAAAAAACGGCGTTGCGGCAGCCAAAAACGCCGATATGTATTGCGTTGCACTCCAGCACGACTATATGCCGCCGGAGCATACGAACGAAGCCGATCTAGCGATTGACGACATCCGAACGCTCACGCCGGAATTTATAGAAACAATGGTAAAAAAATAAGTGGAATGTCTGTCAGACCATTCCACTTTTTGTGAGCGCGCCCGCGTTGGGGAGCGTTTTTCAGTGCGCGAGCGCCACCTCGTGCTTGATTTGGTGCAGCACCTGCGGCGAAGGGGTGCTGTTGTCGATGAAGCGGGTGATCCGTTCCCAGTGCTGGGGGAAGTACCTCTTCTCGAACTCCTGGGTGAGGCCGAACCGCTCCAGTGCCTCCTCGCGGCTCCGTCTGCGAGCGGCATCGCGCTGGAAAAGCCGCTCGAACCGGACAGCGGAAGGCGCATGCACGTACATCAACTCATCCATGGCGGCCAAGTGCGCGATGGCCACGCCCTCGAAAACCACGAGCATGCCCTCCTTCGGCGGCCCGATGCGCACCTCGCCGGTGAGCTCGCCGCCATCTTCGCGGTTATAGACACCCGTGATGTGGAGCGACATGCCCCGCTTGAGTAAGGCGAGCGCCTCCTGCGCCTGCTCGAAGTTCCACCAGCTTATCTGGTCCTCCCTCCAGGCCTTCTCCTCGGGGCTCACGCTGGCGCCAGCCGCGATCCACTCGCGTCTGCCGCGGCTCGAGAGCTTGAAAAACGCGTCGAGCCCGAGGTGCGCGCAAGCAAATCCTTTGGCCTCTGCCGCGGCCGCGACAAGCGGGCTGATGAACTGGCTCTTGCCGGCGCCTGCCTGCCCGGTAACCCCCA
>CAZBWF010000028.1:0-825 GCA_964495675.1 uncultured Gammaproteobacteria bacterium | reverse complement strand
GTGTGTTCGGTTCTCGCGAGTTGTTCGATTGCCTGGAGTGTTTCATCCCGCGAACCCGGGACAATGATAGCGCCGCAGTACCCGGCCGCAAGCGCGGGCGGGCCGTCTGAAAACTCACGGTCGCCGATGGATATGCACTGGTCCGGCGAGATGCCGAGCGCGAGTGCAACCCGCAGGAAAAACGCGGGTTCGGGTTTCGAGGCCTTGAGTGTCTCTGGGCCAAAGGTACGGCAGGCAATCGATTCTGGCATGCCCAAAACGCGGAGCGTCTGGCGGCCGATCTCGATGCCATTGTTGGTCGCAAACGCAACCGTGCGCCGCTTAGAGAGGCGGGCAAGGGCCTTGCACAGTTCCGTATCCGGGCGGATCCAGCCGTCCGGCTGCCATGCGGCAAGCCGTATTGCGCTCCACTCTCCAGGGGTAATGCCCAGCGCGTACACCGTCTCGGTAAGCGCCGCTTCCCGGCCGGTACGCCGGGCAATCCGCGCGCGCGCGCCCTCCACAACACGCGCAATGGTACTGCGGGGAACTCCGAGAATCGAGGAAAGGCGATCCAGCTCACAGGCGCTGCCATGAGCGAACTGCTCTTCGGTCCGCACATACAGCGTGTTGTCAATATCGAAGACAACGCCGCGTACGCTTTGGGTGATAGATCCTAATACTTTCAACGCGTACCTCCCGGCGTTTCAAGTGGTTGTCAATGATCCTTCAAACAGTGCAAAAACTATACCAATCCCTTGTAGGCGAGTCAATAAAAAACACCAACCTTGTCGGTAAAATCCTGACAAATCTTTTATCAAAAATAAAGGGGAAAAAGGATATTTC
>CAZBWF010000027.1:0-8862 GCA_964495675.1 uncultured Gammaproteobacteria bacterium | reverse complement strand
AAAAAGGGGAGATTCTCGTCACCAGAATTACGGACCCGAATTACGTCCCCATCATGAAAAAGGCCGCGGCCATTGTCACTGACGTGGGCGGCATCACCTGCCACGCGGCCATTGTTTCGCGCGAACTGCGCAAACCCTGCATCATCGGCACCAAGGTTGCCACGCAATTGCTCAAGACCGGAGATAGAGTTGAGGTTGATGCGGAAAAGGGGGTGGTGCGGAAACTATGAGTTTGCCTAAGGAAATAAAATCCACTGATTGGGTTAAGAACTGGTCGGGAAATTGGCGCCTCGGGTTCGCCTCCCTTTACGGCGTGTACACCACCAAATTAAAGCCCATTGCTGGTAAAAATCTGCAGGTAACTTTGCTCGTGTGTGAGAAAGAAGCCAGCTCGAACTACATTGCCAAACAAGACATGGACGGATACGGCAAACACATCGCTTCTCTGGTAATTAAAAATCCAAAGTTATCCGAGCAATGGGCCAAGGACACTCTAAAAACAGCCGGGGTTTTATTTGCGGCGGTTACTGCAATTAACAAGACCAAGTCGTTTACCGCGGCGAATCTTTTGGATTTGCAACGAAAATTCTATCTTCATATTCCACCCCATTTTTCCATAAAGAAACTGGCAGATTATTTACCGGAGGATTTACGGAAAAAATTAATGCCTCGGTTACGGGAGGTTCGCGTTAAAACCGAAAATCTTTTTAACGAAGTTGATGATTGCCTTAGGCGCTACACGAGGCGTATAGCCAAACAAGAACCATACTCTGAACGGTTAACCGAGTTTTTGACAGTGCCCGAGATTGCACTATATTTGCAAGACAAAATATTACCGCCGCAAAAAGAGTTGCAGCGCCGATGCAATGGGACGGCTATTCTGTTCCGAGGGAGGATTTCCACCTCGTTTGTCGGCGATGATTTTAGAAATTTGTTAAAGGTTTTGGTTAACGAATCAGCAACAGAGCTCAAGGGCGTTGCCGCATATTTGGGGAAAGCAAAAGGGGTTGTCCGCGTTGTTTTTGACCCACGCAAGGTAAAAATTTTCAATATCGGCGACGTTTTGGTTACCGGCATGACGCGGCCCGAATTTTTGCCATTGATGAAAAAAGCTTCAGCTTTCGTGACTGATGCCGGCGGCATGCTGTCGCACGCGGCGATTGTGGCCCGAGAGCTTAAAAAGCCATGTATTTTAAGCACTGAAACCGCTACTAAAGTTTTTAAAGACGGAGATAGGGTGGAAGTTGATGCGGAAAAGGGGGTGGTGCGGAAACTATGAGCAAGTCAAAATTAGTGCTTTTAGGCGTCTGGAACCAATTGCCTTTTTCCGTCCGGCCGTGGCATTGCGATATCGCCAAAAAGCATTTTTGCGGCTTAACCAACAGGTATATACGCAGTTTTGTCTCTATCAAGGATGAATTGAGTTACCAATGCTTTTTAGCTCGCGATTTGGAACTACTTAAGTCAGATTTTGAGCGCCTGAATGATAAAGAACAGGTTAGGTATGTTAAGGCCATTGTCCGGGATTATTACAGGCAAGCAAAACCATTTGAGAAATGTTTGGCAAAGTATAAAAAAGCGGCATTTAAAAATTTTACTGACACGGAATTAGCCGGCGCGGTGGGAGAAATGTCTCGCCTATTGCCGCCATTGGCCATGTCGGCCTGGTATGCGGTTATCATGGATATTTGGTATCCGTCTGCGGGGGAGTATAGTTTCATTAAAAAGATACTTGCCCGTTCTCGCGACCACCTCGGGCGCTTGCACGTCTCTTCGGCCAGAATTGATGATGCTTTATTAAAGGAAGTTGGCTGGAGGTTGCGCACGAATGTGCCCGGAATGTACTATTTATTCCCAGAAGAGATAACCAGTGCGCTGGCAAAAAAACAAGTACCGGAGCCATTGCTGGAAAAACGCATACAGTTTTGCGTTACCACGGATGCCCTTGGCCCGTATCGGATTTTTGAGGGCGCTGCCGCCAAAAAAATAGCGCAAAAATATGATTTACCAAAACAAGGCCATAAAAAACAAAGTGTTCTGCGCGGCACGCCGGCGAATGTTGGCATCGTAACAGGGCGCGTTCGCAAGGTGGTTTTGGATAGTGATTTTTCAAAATTCAAGCAGGGAGAAATTTTAGTGGCTTTGCAAACCATGGCGCACTATGTGTCGATTATGAAAAAAGCCAAAGCAATTTTGACTGAATTCGGCGGGTTAACGAGCCACGCCGCCATTGTGGGCCGTGAATTGGGAAAGCCCTGTGTTGTGGGTATTCCCAATTTAGTAGTATCTTTGAAGGACGGGGACCGGGTGGAAGTGGATGCTACGAGAGGAGTGGTGAGAAAATTATGAAATTGAAGTATCTGCACGACAACGACCCGTGGTTTTTGGGGGAGCACATCCCTGGCTGTGACATTTTTTGCTTTCAGGTTCCCGCTTCCACGTTTGTTGATGACCGGAGCTACGGGTTTATCAGGAAATATAAAAAATTTTTGGGCGTCTACAAGCGGTTTGCCTTGTATTTTTATGTTGGCGAAAAGGATTCGTATGATGTTGCCGAGGATATTATGCGGGCTCTGGTGGAGCGCCCGGGGTTTGGCCGGGATCTTGACCGCAACATTATGGCGTGGTCCCGCAAACTCATTGATTTTGCCGATGCCGTGGACCGCATGCCGCTCGCAACCTACACCAACAAAAAGCTCTGGCGACTCTACCAAAAGCACGACAAAATTCACACTAAATTGTATACGTACGGCTGGATGCCGGTTGCCGTGGATTTATACCACAACAATTTCACCAACCGCCTTAAGGCGTACCTCCGAACCGTGTGCCATGGCGCCGATGAGGTGGAGGAGGTGTTTATTGCCCTGACTTCGCCGACAAAAAAGACCATTGTCGCGGAAGAGCGGGAGGATTTTTTGCGGATATACGCCGCGCACCGCGCTGAACTGAAAACATACGCATCAGCGCCGCCGCTTTCGCGCATTTCTCCGGAGCTGGCGCGCGCCCTCGCCGCGCACGCTGAACAGTGGGGGCATTTGGGGTATATTTATGCGGGCAACCACCCGGTCTTCGGGCCGGAATACTATGTGAAAGAGATGGCCGAGATTGCGGAGAGCGGAATAGACGGAAAGAAGCTTTTGCAAAAAGACGCGCAGTACCTTGCGCACACACGAAAGCGGAAGCGGGAGCTGGAGCAGAAGCTTCGTATAAGCCCGACATACCGGCGGCTGTTTGATTCCGCGGCTGATTTTGCCATTTCAAAATTGTTCCGAAGGCATGCCCAGCTTTTTTCCCTTCACCGGCTGCACCGGAGTTTGCTGGCTGAAATTGCAAAACGATTGAAATTGACGCGGTATGAGGTGCAGTTTATGCTCAAAGACGAGGTGCGCGACGCGTTGCTCAAGGGCCGCGTGAATCGAAAAACAATCAAGGAGCGCACCAGGCGATGCGTGTATTATGCCGAAGCAGGCAAAGAAATTATTTACATTGGGAGTCGTGCGGAGCGCATAGCCAAAAAAGTCGCGGTTTCGATTGCGGGCAATGTCACGGAAATAAAAGGCCAAACCGCCCAGCCGGGCATTGCGCGCGGCATGGTGAAAAAGATTTTCCGCGCAAAGGACATGAAAAAGATGAACAAAGGCGATATCCTGGTGAGCATTGCCACGGATCCGGACGTGGTGCCTGCCATGAAAAAGGCGGCCGCAATCGTGACGGACCAAGGCGGCATTACCGCGCACGCGGCAATCGTTTCGCGCGAGCTCGGCATTCCCTGCGTGATTGGGACCAAGCTTGCCACGCGGGTCCTGACGAATGCAGACACGGTGGCAGTGGACGCGACGCGTGGTATTATTAAGAAACTTTAATATGCAAAAATGGCTTGAATTGGCCCATGAAAAGCGGGGGCATATTTACCCCACTACGCTTTATTGGCTAGGCGCCCAATATGCGGCTAAGCAAGTTGGCGTTAAAGATAATGTGATTGGTTGCTGGTATGTAAATCACGAGTTTAGCTATATGGCCACCCCGGGCGGTTTGGCTGTATCTGGCAAGAAAATTTTAGAAAAACTCTCGGCCGATAAAAAATTTCTGCAGAGAATTGTAGCGGTCAACAGGAAAGAAATACCCGTCATGCTCAAAGCCGCCAAGCGGCTTTCGGGAAAGGAGCTAGCGAAATTTTCCGGCCAAGAATTGTATAAACGCTGGGAGGATTGGCTAAATAAGTTTCTCTCCATGATGACGTGGAGTGTCATGGGCACCGTCATGGAAATGGAAACTCCGCTTTTGACTCAAGAGTTGGAGAAAGTTTTAATTAAGCGTTTGGGTAAGGGTCATCCGAAAATCGGGGAATATTTTCAAATCCTCACCACAGCCACCGAGCGCACCATTGCCGGGGAAGAGGAAATTGATTTGTTAAAACTACGCTTGGTTGATAGTAATAAAAAATTATCAACCAAAGCCATAGCCAATCATCTGGGCAAATATTCCTGGATTGCTTTTGGTTATGACGGCCCGTCTTGGAATGAAGGCACTATTCGTTACCGTCTTGATGAGTTGTCAAAAAATAAAATTGAATTGCAAAAAATTATTAAAGAAAAATTGGCGGCTGATAAAGTATTGTTGCGACAGCAAAAGCGCGCCATAGCCGCGGTCAAGCTTAGTCAACACGAGCAATACATGTTTGAAGTTTTGCGTACTTTGGGTTTTTGGAAGTTTGAACGCAAATTCCGCAATCAGCAAGCGCACGAAATGATGGAGGATTTTATTAAAGAGATTGCCCGGCGGAATAAATTAACCGTTGCTCAAACCAAGATGATTGCCCCTTATGAAATAAAAGAAGTTTTGTTGCGTAAAAGAGTTAGCCCGGATTTGCTTAATGAGCGCATTCGGGAATCGGTTACCATTTTTCGCGGCACTGAATATGAAATACTGTCTGGTAAAAGCGTGGCCAAGATACGTCGAGAGATTAAGCGTTCGCTCGCCATTGACTCGAAGATTACCGAATTGAGAGGTACGACGGCGTATCCCGGGCAGGCGACTGGCGCGGTTAAGCGAGTTGATGAGCCGCATGAGATGGATAAGGTGAAAGTGGGCGATATTCTTATTTCCCTGTCCACCAGTCCGCAGATTCTACCGGCCATGAAACGCGCAGGAGCGATTGTAACTGATTCGGGCGGCATCACCTGCCACGCGGCCATTGTGGCGCGGGAAATTAAAGTGCCCACGCTCATTGGAACAAAAATCGCCACGAAGGTGTTTCATGATGGCGATACCGTGGAGGTGGACGCAACAAAGGGGGTCGTCAAGAAGGTATGAGAGAGACGTACCAGATACTCGCTCATGAATACGTGGTTTCTCTGTTTCCCGTGTTTATGCTTTCGCGCGGCTTGGACACGGGCACGGCCAAGCTTATTGGCGCGCGGGCGAGCATTGCGTTTAAAATTGAGCAGAATGCCATTGTGTGGTATACGATTCCCTCCGGGTGGAGGCGAGCCCACCGCGCTCTCGTGCGGCGTATCAAAAAGAATCCGAATTTTTTGCGCCAGACGTTTGTCCAAATGGAAAAGCTGGGAAAAGCGCAAGTCCGCGCAACCTCGATGTTAATGCGCCCGCTTGCCGGCAAGAGCAACCGCGCGCTGTTGAAGCACTACAACCGCTTTATTGATTCAAATACCGCGATTTACTCCTACGGCCTCCTGCTTCCGCTTTTGGATTACCAAGATACCACCTTTTTTTCGGACGAGCTTTCGCGAATCCTCGAAAAACACGACGCGCAGGAGCATTTTGAAATGCTGACAACGCCGCTCCGCGACACGTTCAACAAAGAGCACGAGCTGAATCTCTTGAGGATTTTTTTGGGCATACGCCGCTCCAAGCGCTTGGCGGCACAATTCAAAACACATTCGAGCCAAAAACTTTCGAGCGTGCTGCAGCAGAAACACCCGCAGGTGTGGCGGCGCATCCGGAGCCACACGCGCAAATGGGCATGGGTGCCCTACGTGTACGAAGGCCCGCCTGCCGATGAACTCTATTTTATTGATATTCTTAAGGATATGGCCCGCCGCAACATAGAGCCGAGCCGCGAGCTTGCGGCGCACCGAGCCAGAAAAAAGGCGCTTGGCGCGGCGCAGGAGCGTATAGTTAAAAAGCTCGGCTTGAGCCGCGTCGAACAGAGCATGGTCGAGTTCGCCCGCGGCGCCGTGTTCTACAAGCCCTATCGCCGGGATTTGCAGAGCCATTCGTACTACCACATGGAATTTTTACTGCGCGAGATTGCAAGGCGGCCCGGGTTGAGCTTGGCGCAAGTCCGCATGATGCTCCCCTCCGAGGTAGGCCGCGCACTTGCGGGCGGAGCGGTTGACGCTGATGTGCTCAACGAGCGATTGCAGATGGTCGTGTACGAATACCGAAACGGCAGAGAGCGATGCTTGTCTGGCCGGCCGGCGCGTTCGTTTCTGGCGCGCGAGGTGGAGCGCGAACCGCGCAGGGTCTCGGTTCGCGAGATTTCAGGAACCGTTGCTTTTCGCGGGAGCGCCAAAGGTACGGTCCGTATTGTCAACATGCCCGCAGACATGGTAAAGATGCAGGAGGGCGATATTCTTGTTGCGCGGACTACGAGCCCCAACCTCATGCCAGCTATCCGCAAAGCCGCCGCATTGGTAACAGACGAGGGCGGGCTCACCTGCCACGCGGCAATCGTCTCCCGCGAATTCAAAATCCCGTGCGTCATTGGCACTAAAATCGCGACGCAGGTTTTAAAGGACGGGGACAGGGTTGAGGTGGATGCAAAACGTGGTATAGTAAAAAAGCTATGAAGATTCCATTCAACAAAAAATGGATTGTGCTGGAGCGCGAGGACTACGCGCACTATTTGTTTGTTACAAACACGTGGGAGGGGTTTACCGCAGCGCAGAAGAAGTGGGGGTTTATGTTGGCGCACTGGCTTTCGGCGGAATACCACCATAAAGCCGTAAATCTTTTTATTACGCTCGATAGCTACCGAGAGATAACCGCCAGTTATTTTGAGACAATATTCACGAATCCGAAACTCTGGGAGCAGCTGCACCGCGAAACACGGGAGTATTCCGATGCGCTGGTGGCAATTTCAAAAAAAATCCGTATCCTTCCAGTCCGTGAGCTGGCCAACAAGGAGTTGCTCAAATGGCGGCTGGCGTTTGAGGCGCGCCACAAAGAAACGCACAGCCGGCGCGGCCCTATGTTTTTTATCGAGGCCGTTGACAATATGCTGACTAAGTATCTTATTGATTACCTAACGGAACGGATTAATGATTTAGGGGTTATTGGCATTACTCCGTTTTATGCTTTCCAGATTCTCACCACGCCGCTTGAATCCAGTATCCAGGAGCGGGGCCGAGAGAAGTTAATTACGATAGCGCTCATCAAGAATAAAGAGCGCCAAGAGCGCGCATTGCAACGATACGTCAACGAATATGCATGGGTTGAATATGGTTTGGTCGGCAAGGTGCTTGACGCAGGGCATTTCAGACGGGAGCTCGCCGTTGTTAAACGCAGAAATCCAAAGCGATTGCTTGAGAAGATGAAGCAAGAGCGCACTGAACTGCACGTCAAGCAGAGCGCCATCATGGAGCGGCTCAAGATCCACGGCCAGCACCGGACCATTTTTAAGATTGCAGCCGACGCTATTTTTTACAAAGCGTACAGCAAGGATGCGCAGTTCTACGGGTACTGGAGCATTGAGCGGCTGTTGCGCGAAATCGGCCGCAGGGGCGGGCTCACGCTCGAGCAAGTTAGGTATCTCGCCATTCCGGATTACAAAGAGGTATTGCTCAAGGGCAAGGATCTCTCCGACCTTGCGAATGAACGAATGAAATATAGTTTGCATTTTTCGGATAAGGGCAAAACGCTTTTTTATGTCGGAGATGATGCCCGCAAAATTCACAAGAAGCTGAAGTTTGTAAAGAGCACGGAAACCGTCAAGAAAGGCCAGTCCATAAATGGACAGCCGGCGTTTGCGGGCCGCGCAAAGGGCAGGGTTAAAATCATCAACACGCCGCAAGAAATGCTCAAGATGCACCAAGGGGATGTGTTGGTTTCGCACATGACGAATCCGGATATTGTGCCTGCAATGAAAAAGGCATCCGCCATTGTGACTGATTTGGGCGGCATCACTTGTCATGCGGCCATTGTCTCCCGCGAGCTTAAAATTCCCTGCGTCATTGGCACTAAAATCGCGACGCAGGTTTTAAAGGACGGGGACAGGGTGGAGGTGGCTGCGGAGAAGGGTATGGTAAAAAAAATCAAATAGCATGCGCTCCAGCCGCATCAAGCTTATCATTGTTGATTTTTACGGGGTCATGCTTTTGGGCAGTTACGTTGACACGTGCCGGTGGATTTCAAAAAAGTACAAGATTCCCTACAAAACGTGCTACGAGGTGGTGTACCACAAGTATTTTTCCAAAGCCGCGCTGGGCAAGTTGACCGAGCGGGAATCGTTTGAATTGCCGATTCGAGAACTGGGGCTCAAAGAAACATGGCGCGAGCTCCGGGCTCGGCACATCGGATTCCAGCGGCTCAACAAGCCGGTTTTTACTATGTGCCGAAATTTGCAAAAGCGGGGCTACGTCATTCTTCTGCTTTCCAAAAACACGGCCGAGCAATTTAATGAGGCGCTCACGCGCGAGCACATTCGTTGGTATTTTAAAAATATCATCAACACGCTCGATTTAGGCCTGCCCAAGGCATCCAAGGAAACTATGCGGCATGTGCTGAAAAAATTTCGCGTTCGGCCAGAAGAAGCGGTGATGATAGATGATCAGGATTTTAATTTGCCGGCGGCCAAGAGTATTGGCGTCCGCACTATCTACTACAGAAATTTCAACCAAA
>CAZBWF010000026.1:7339-8982 GCA_964495675.1 uncultured Gammaproteobacteria bacterium | reverse complement strand
TTCGGTGGCGGCGTCGGCGGCGGATTTGCCGGCGGCTTCGGCGCCGGAAGCGGCTGCAACGATGGTATATGGCTCTGCCCGCGAGGATGAAAAAGAGGGGCAGGAGCCACACGCCGTTCACGATCCACCCGGCTTTGGCCGCAAGGATCATGAGGGTGAACCAGAGCACTGTGCTGGGGAACTCCCAGTACTGTACCGCGAGCCGCAGGAGCGCGCCGAGCAGTAGAATAGAGAATAGGATGAGCCGCCGCGCGCCTTCTGCGAGCCCCGCAATAAACGCGGTGCTCTGGGTGTTGTGTAAAGATGCTGGTTTACCCATCGCTTCCTCCTCTATTGGGAAGCGGGGAGAATTGGCATACGTGGGGAGTATGCCAATCTTTAAATATACACCTTTTTGTATTTTTTGTCAAGTTTCCCTAAATAGCCCCAGGTTGATACAATATAAGAACTATGCAATACGAACGGTGGCAACAACTCGTGGGGCAGATAAAGGATTCTCTTGCTGTGATTTCGCACGAAACCAAGCCCGGCGAATTCGAAAACGAAACCCTTGAGGAGCTGGTGTTTGAAGGCCCCACGGGGAAAATGAAGCTCGCACGTCACACCAAGCCCCGCGTGGTGGGGGAGAAGACGTTCTACGCGGGCAGGGGAGGCACGAACGTGGGCATTCAAAAAGAGTACTCGGACACCGAAACAGTTGATACGGTTAAGCTTTTTCGCGAATCCGGCGGTGATTGGGTGGAGATGGACGTTTCGGCGTTGGGATAGGTATGAGCGGTTTAGTCGAATCATTTTCCGGTATCCGCGGAGTGTATGGTGAGTCGCTCACCAAAGAGCTCATAGAGCGCTATGCGGGCGCATTTTTGTTTTTACTTGAGAATGATACACGCATTTCCTCCTCAAAATTAGTGGTAGGACGCGACACGCGCGCTTCCAGCAAAGACATCGCGAGCACATTCATTGAATCGTTTGTTGCCGCAGGTTACGAAGTGCTTGATGTAGGTATTGCATCAACGCCGGCTGCTGAAAACGCAGTTCGGCATTTCGGATGCGCGGCCGGGGTGGTGATAACCGGATCCCACAATCCGCCGGAATACAATGGATGGAAGTTCTTGCGCTGGGATGGGGCTATTCTTTCCCCGGACGACGCAGAACGCGTTATTCGGTATGTGCGCGAAAAAAAGTCGATTCCCCTGCGGGCGGGAGGAGTGGTGCGGAGAGCGGCAGAGGGGACTATACAAGCATATATCGAGTTTGTGGCTTCGGTTGTAAAGGAGGAGGGGGTTCGTGATATCAAATCAAAACAGTTTAAAATACTTTTTGATTGCGGCGGGGGAGCGATTATTCCATTGGTCAAACCTGTGGCCGCGCGATTCGGGATTGATGCTGTTTTGGTAAACAGCACACTCGGTGAATTCAATCGACAGATCGAGCCAACGCCCGAATCGCTCTCGGGGGTTGTTTCTAAACTCAAAACATCGGTTGCGGATTTTGCCGTGGGGTTTGATTGCGATGCCGACCGCGCCGAAATTGTATTGCCGAATGGCACCCTGGTCTCGGGCCAGCATCTGCTTGCGCTTGCCGTTGAGAGCGTACTTTTTGCACACCCGGATCCGAAATCGCAGATTGTGGTGGTTACTGAT
>CAZBWF010000026.1:1498-7329 GCA_964495675.1 uncultured Gammaproteobacteria bacterium | reverse complement strand
AACGAGCGACATGGTTAGCGCAGTAGCCCAAAAGTACGGCGCAAGCACGAAAGAGGTTGAGGTCGGAGAGGTGAATGTGGTGGATGCCATGCAGGAGCTTGGAAGCGCGGTTGGCGGCGAGGGATCATCGAGCGGCGGTATTATTGCGCCTCAAACCTGCCGCGATGGACTACTCGCCTGTTTGATTATTGTGCGACACTTAACAAAGACGGGCCAATCACTAGAAGCGATGTTACAAACATATCCGCGGTTTTACACGTTGAACCGCAAGGTCGCCATTCCTGAAAATTCAAAAATTCGGAATTTTTTAAAAAATTATTTTGCAAACATTTCCGGAGCGCAGATTACAACCACCGGCGATGAAACAGGCGGGTTTAAGATTCGGTTTGAGGACGGGGCGTGGTTGTGGTTCCGGCAATCCAAAACCGAGGCCGGATGCATGCGCGTGTACGCCGAATCTAAAAACGAAGCGCGTGCCGAGGAACTCCTCGCGCTCGGCGTCCGCACACTGGCACTGATCCCGCATTGAGGCGGTATTGCTTTTGTGCTTCTTTTTTGGCATACTGCATAGTACTTTTATATTTCTTTTGAGCACAACTATGTGCGGAATCGTTGGGTATATCGGGACAAAGGAGGCCAAATCTATTTTACTTGAGGGGTTGCGCAAGCTTGAGTACCGGGGGTACGATTCCGCGGGCCTCGCGGTGTGGGACGGCAGCCGCATCAACATGCTCAAAACCAAGGGCCGCGTTGCGGACCTTGTTGAGCTCTGCCGCAACCATCCCCTGCCCGGCACGTTCGGCATTGCGCACACCCGCTGGGCCACGCACGGCGAGCCGAGCACGAAAAACGCTCATCCGCAGACGGATGAAAAGGGCGAGGTGTTTGTGGTGCACAACGGCATTGTCGAGAACTACAAAACGCTCAAAGCCAAGCTCATCGAACTTGGCCACACGTTTGTGTCTGAAACGGATACCGAGGTCATTGCTCACCTCGTTCAGCACTTTCTGGACCGCGGGAACGATCTGGAGCACGCGGTAAAACAGTCGCTCCGCCGGGTGCGCGGAACGTACGCGGTGCTGGTCGTCTCGAGCCGCGAACCCGGCACCATGGTTGCGGCGCGCGCCTCGAGTCCCTTGCGCATCGGCATCGCCGAGAACGAGGTCATTGTCGCGTCCGACCCCTCGGCCATTGTGAACTACACCAAGCAGGTGGTGACCTTGGACGACGGCGAGGTGGCCACCATCACTAAAAACGGCCACATCATCACCAGCGTTACGGACGATACGGTCATTGATAAAGATGTGGATGACATTGAGTGGGACGTGGCGGAAATCGAAAAGGGCGGCTTTGCGCACTTTACGCTCAAGGGAATTTTTGAGCAGCCGGAGACCATCGAGAACAGCATCCGCGGCCGGCTGGATGTTGAGTCCGGGCGCGCCATTCTGGGCGGGCTCGCCTCGGCGGAAGATCGCCTCCGAAAAATCGAGCGGCTCCACATAGTCGCCTGCGGCACCGCGTACTTTGCCGGGCTCGTCGGCGAGTAAATGCTCGAGGAGTATGCCGGCGTTCCAGTTGAGGTCTGCATCGGTTCGGAGTTCCGCTACCGAAAGCCCGTTTTGGATCCTTTGCGCGACGCGGTGCTCGTCATCAGCCAGTCCGGCGAAACAGCGGACACGCTCGCCGCGGTCCGCGAGGCAAAGGAGAAAGGCGTATTGGCGCTCGGCATTGTGAACGTGGTCGGCTCAACCATCGCGCAGGAGACGGATGCGGGCGTCTATAACCACGCCGGACCCGAAATCGGCGTGGTATCCACCAAGGTGTTCGTTTCCCAGCTCGCCGTGCTCGCGCTTCTTACGGTGTACCTTGGCAGGCAGCGCCAGATGTCCATGGTCACGGGGGCGCGTATCGCGGAATCGCTCAAGCAGATTCCCCATCACATCCAATCCATTCTTAATCAGAGTGAGGCAATTGCCGCGCTCGTGGCCAAGTACCGTTCGTACCGCGATTTTATGTTCCTCGGCAGAAAATACAACTACCCCATTGCCCCGGAGGGCGCGCTCAAGCTCAAGGAAATTTCGTACGTGCACGCCGAGGGTATGGCCTCCGGAGAACTGAAGCACGGGCCCTTAGCCATGATTGACACGGAGTTCCCCACGGTGTTCATAACACCCAAAGACAGCGTGTATGAAAAGAACGTGAGCAACATGGAGGAGGTCCGGGCGCGCGGAGGAAAGATTATTGCCATTGCAACCGAGGGTGATGAGGACATCAAGCAGATTGCGGATGATGTTATCTACATACCCAAGACCCTGGAGATGCTCACCCCCATCCTTTCCGTGGTTCCGCTACAGCTCTTTGCGTACCACTTTGCGGTTGCACTCGGACTCGACGTGGACAAGCCGCGGAACATAGCCAAATCGGTCACGGTCGAATAATCATATGAAAATAATATTCACCAACAATAATCCCGAGATTTTGCGACCCATAACTTTGACGCGGCCGGCTTCCGCCATTCTTTGCGGCGGAACTACGTTGTCCGATTTGGCCCAATCAGCAAAAGCCCTGGGCGGTATAGTACAGCTGGATGCCAGCCTCGCGCCCAGCGCTAAAATGTTTAACCGATTAACGGCGCGGATAAAATTGGGCCAGAGTTTTAAGATAAAGAGCAGCGGCAAAATCGTCGGCACGTATGTGGCGGCCAAATCAGCGCCGGATAAAATCAAAATTTTGAATCTGGCCTGGCCGCGGTTTGAAAAATTATCAGACGTGATTAGCTTGAATCGTTTGTTGTTAAAAGAAAATCTTGATTATGTAAAGTCCGGCTATACACAGTATACGCCCGGAGTTTTTGTCGGCAAAAATGTTCACCTTGCCAAAGAAGTGGCGTTTGATGCCAGCGCCGGGGCGATTATTATCGCTGATCGGGCCACTATTTTGCCGTTTGTGTATATCGCGGGTCCGGCGTACATTGGCCGCGAGACCAAGCTGAACGAGTTTGCCAGCATAAAGGGCGGCAGCTGCATCGGCCCTGTCTGCAAAGTCGGCGGCGAGGTGGAGGCCAGCATCATCCAGGGCTATACCAATAAACAGCATTATGGCGTACTCGCGCATAGCTGGGTCGGAGAGTGGGTTAACCTGGGAGGCGGAACCACGACCTCGGATTTAAAAAATACGTATGGTTCGGTAAAAATGGGGGGCGAAAACAGCGGAGAATTATTTTTGGGTTGCGTCATTGGCGACCACAGTAAAACCGCCATCAACACCGCGATTTTTACCGGTAAAGTGATTGGCGTCAATAGCACATTGTTTGGCTTTGTAACCTGCGACGTGCCTTCTTTTACCAATTATCTGGGCCAACTAGGAGAGAATGTCGAATTTACTTTGGACGTGGCCGTCAAGGTGCAGAAAATCGTCATGGCGCGGCGGAATGTCCGGCAGACCAAGGCGCACATTACGTTGTTGGAAGATGTTTTTAAGCTGACGCAAGAGGAACGCAAAAAGGCAGGCATCAAACAGGGCGCCATTAAACTGTAATGCATGAAAGCCCTCATTAAACGGATTCCAACCAGTGCGCCCGAGTGGTATCGCGGCCTTGAACTTGCGGACGTGCCGGAACCGAGCGCGACTGCCCAACGCCCGGTCAAGGTCCGGGTGGTGTCAGCGGGCATCTGCGGCACTGACGTGGGCATTTATCAAGGCAAGGATTCCCTGGCTATTGCCATGGCCAGGGTCAAGCAGGATTCGGTCATTCTGGGGCATGAGTTCTGCGGCACCATTGCTGATGTGCACGATTCCGCACGCCTGGAACTTGCCCAGCTGCTCGCGCGCCGCAAAAACGCCACGCCCAAGGTTACGGAGTACCTAGCCAGCAAAACCGCAGAAGAGCTCGCGCGGCGAGATGACCTCGTTCCTTTTTTGGGCGAGCACTTTTATGCAACAGCGGAAATGCACTTTACCTGCGGTGCCTGCTTGCAGTGCCGAACCGGCGACGAGCACGTATGCAAGAACACCATCGGCAAGGGCATCCACGAGGATGGCATGTACGCGGAGTACGGGGTGCTGCCGGCTAATCGCGTGGTGTTGATTGAAAAAGGGGAGATTTCTCCCAAGATTGTGAGCTTCATGGACGCGCTTGGCAACGCGGTGCACACGGCGCAGTCCGCGGACCTCGTCGGCGCCACGGTGCTCATCACGGGCGCGGGCGTGCAGGGCCTTATGAGTACCGCCGTGGCGCGCCAGATGGGCGCCAATAAAATTTTTGTCACTGATGTCGGGAAGCCCGGCGGCATTGATAAGCTTGCTCTAGCCGCCCGACTCGGCGCGGACCAGGTGTTTGACGTCGGCACCGAGCCGGGCCGTGCGGCGCTCGCTGAAGCCGTGCGGCGCGAAACCGAGGGAACCGGGGTTGATATCGTGTTCGAAATGTCCGGGAACTACGGCGCGTATGGGCACGCGTTCGAAAACGTGCGCATGGGTGGCACCGTGCTCCTCTTGGGGTTGCCAGCTGGCAGAATGGAGGTTGATTTCAGCACGGACGTGATTTTCAAGGGGCTCACCATCAAGGGGATTTACGGACGGCGCGTGTTCGATACGTGGTCTTTGATGCGGTATTTGCTCTCCAAGGGCTTGGCTGAAACCATACTTGCAAGCGGCATCATCACGCACCAGCTTCCGCTTGAGCGCTACGAAGAAGGGTTCCAAGCGCTCGCGAGCGGCCGTGCGATAAAAGTACTCTTAACGCCATAGTATGTACACTGAACAGTTTTTGCAGAGCATGCGGTCGGAGCTCGAATCACTCAAACGGGCGGGCAAGTATAAAACCGAACGCGAGGTGACAAGCATCATGGGGCCGGAAATCGAGGTCGCCAGCAGGAAGTTGTTGCTTTTTGCCTCCAACAACTACCTCGGGCTTGCCAACCATCCGGCCGTGGTAGCCGCGGCGCGCAAGGGTTTGGATTCGCACGGCTACGGCCTTTCCTCGGTGCGCTTCATCTGCGGCACGCAGGATATCCACCGCGAGCTTGAACGCCGCATTGCACGGCTCTTAGGCACGGATGACGCGATTCTGTACTCCACGTGTTTCATGGCAAACCTGGGCTTCTTCGCCACCATCACCAACGATGCGCTCGGCTCGGCCGTGCCCTACACGGATGTGGTGTACAGCGACGCGTTAAATCACGCTTCAATCATTGATGCGCTCCGGCTCATGGATAAAAAGGTGACGGAAAAGCGCATCTACCCGCACGCGGACACTGCCGCGCTCGAGACGATGCTTGCCGAGGACGCAGGCAAGGGGTACCGCAACCGCATTATTGCCACGGACGGCGTGTTCAGCATGGAAGGGGACACGTCTCCCCTCTCCGAGCTTGTGGAAGTCGCCAAAAAGCACAGTGCACTTTTGTTTGTTGATGATGCGCACGCAACCGGGGTTTTAGGCAGCACCGGAGCAGGAACCCCGGAGGCGCTGGGCGTGCACGGACGCATTGACGTGCTCTCCGGCACCTTGGGCAAGGCCTTGGGAGGCGCGCTCGGCGGGTACCTTGCGGGCAAACAGGAGATTATCAATCTCCTGCGCCAAAAATCCCGTACCTATCTTTTTTCCAACTCCCTGCCGCCTTCTGTGGTAACGGCTTCGCTTGCGGCTTTGGACCTTCTTGCCTCGGACGCAACACTGCTCGCGCGCGTTGCCGAGAACACCGCCTACTTCAGAAAGAGGGTTGCCGAACTTGGCTTCAAAACACTGGAAGGCCGCCACCCCATTGTTCCCATTATGCTCGGCGAGGCCGCGGTTGCGCAGGAGATGAGCAAGAAGCTTTTTGAGGAAGGGT
>CAZBWF010000026.1:0-1488 GCA_964495675.1 uncultured Gammaproteobacteria bacterium | reverse complement strand
CCACTATTTGCGCAATAATTTTTACACGCTCAAGAACGTCTTCACTAAAGACGCGGGTGGCGTGGCCACCAACGTTGATGTGAAACTGGAGGAAATGATTGTCCACAGAATCCGCGAGGCGTTTCCGGATCACGGCATTGTGGTGTTGGGCGGTGAATCAGTGAACGCGGATGCGGAGTACGTGTGGATTGTGGATGCCTTGGACGGGGCAAGCCACTTCAGCCGCAACATTCCGGTGTACGCCACCACGCTCGCGCTCCGGTATCGCGGCGAAACGCTCTTCGGCGCGGTGAACCACCCGGAAACGCGCCAGCTCTTTTTTGCCGAAGCGGGCCGCGGCGCGCAGTTAAATGGCATTGATATTCATGTTTCCGGGGTGCGCAATCTTGCGGATGCGTACGTGTACGTTGAGCTTCCGGAACAGAAGTTCCGCGGCCAGGAGGATGTTTCAGCCCACGCCGAAGAGCGCATGAAAACGCTCGCGCGCCTCATTGAGCGGTGCGAGCAGGTGGAAACGTTCCGCATCGGCACCTATGGCCAGTGTCTGGTGGCTGCCGGCGCATTTGACGCGTACGTGGATTTGTCCGGTTCGAGCAAGGCGCTCTCGCAAGCCGCCTCGCACCTCATTGTCCGCGAGGCCGGCGGTGAAATCATCAACCTCGAGGAGCCCGCGGGCGGGTTTGTTCGCGTGGCGGCCACAAACGGGAACATCGAACGCTCGGCATTACGGTAGGGTTTTCCAGAGCGCCTCAAACAGCATAACCTGTGTGGCGTAGGTGTTTTTATCTTCCACAACCACGCACAGGGGTTGGCGCTTTTCATCCAAAGAAATCAGCGCCACTTTGTTGGCGTAGAGCATGGTGTACGTGGGCGCTCCTTCCTCGTAGGTGAGCCACTTGCGCTCATCCAAGCCGTGCAGTTTTCCGCCCGCGCCGAACGAGATGGTTTTTACGTAAATGCCCCGTGCGACCCGGTCGTCGTTGTAGTTTGGGTATGTTTCGCGCAGCGTCTCGCGGATGGTGCTGGATGAAATCACATAGTAGAGGGGGTTCGGTTGCTTGCTCATAGTATTGAGCACATCCTCCTGGATGGAACGGACGCCGACTTTCCCTTCAAAGTATTTTGCTTTTGGTTTGGTTTCCGATTTTTCGTATAAGGACTTCAGCTCAGGCATGAGGCGCTCTAGTTCTTTTTTTGTTTCGTCGAGCGATTCCTTTTTGCTCTTGAGCGCGATTAAAAGATGCTCGGGCGATTCAGCCGTAAAAAGCCGGTGCTTGTCTTTGTCGACAAAACTCACCAGGCCCTCGTCAATAAACTTGTGCAGAATATCGTGCGTGGTGGTCCGGTTAATCGCGGCTTCCGCGGCAATGGTCCGCACCGGGGCCGAGCCAAGCCGCAACAGGGTCATGTAGACCTTGATTTCTTTTTCCACAAGTCCGAATTTGGTTAGGGTTTTTTCCACCATGACCCCCATAGTACCACCATGCT
>CAZBWF010000025.1:5309-9249 GCA_964495675.1 uncultured Gammaproteobacteria bacterium | reverse complement strand
CTATGCGCGCACCACGCGGACGGGATACCCGGCCTCATACCGCTCGCGCTCCTCGGCAAGGTACTCGACCAGCTCCGGGAAGAGCTCTGTGGCGCGCACCAGTCGGTTTCCGGAGCGCACCATAGGGTCAATGGCCCTAAACTTTGAGCGGAGGCGGTACTCGTAATTCTCCGGGTCCAAACACAAATTGAGCATTTTTATGTTTTCCACATCCGAGAGCGCCAAAAGAATCTCGGCGTCGCCCCCGGATTTCATTTTGTCCCACACCACGCGGTCCGTGGTGTACAAATCATCGTGGCTGATAATGCCGAGCGCAGTCGCGCGCTTGAGCGCATCTGCAGTGCGGTGGAATATAAAGCACCCGAATGGCGGGCCCCAGTGCTGTTTGGTCATCATCACCGAGTGCCGAACCAAAAAGCGCGCCACATCCGCATCGTCAACTGCAAGTACGTCGCCCACAAGCACGATGTGCGAAAGAATGCCGCGTGCTTCCTCAAGTGTCAGTTCGCCGTAGCACACGGAGTCCCGGAGCATGTAATCCAGCCGATCCGCGCACAAATCCGGCAAGGAACGGTCGAGCACGGGGTAGGCCTCAAGTTCGGCGATTGCACGGTGGTCGAGCTCCGCCTCATCAAGCAGCCGCCGGAAGCCGGATTGCGCAAGAAGGGCGGCGTGGCGCCCGTCCTGCGTTTCTTGGTTTACCGAATCGCCGTGCACGTAATCAATCACGTGCGAAAACACGGTATGCGAAACATCGTGCAAAAGCCCGGCAATGCACTCCTCATGCGGCCGCCCAAAATGCCGCAATAAAAAATACACGCCCAAGCTGTGCTCTGCGCGGTTGGTGTTGGCCTCGGGCAAACCGAACCAGTAGCTCCCATACTGCCCCACGTGGTACAGCCGCTGGAACTCCGGCAAACGGATGAGTGAAAGCGCGAGCGGGTCAGAAAGTTCCCACTGCCCGTAGACCCTGTCGTTGATGGTGAATTTCTCAGACATAAAATCCAGCGAATCAACAAATCGACAACAAATCTACGAATCGAATGGATGTAATCTTACCCCAGATTCCCCTTCTTGTAAATTTGTAGATTCGTAGCAGATTCGTTGATTCGCTGGATACTAAAAGCTCTGCCGCGGCTTGGATTTTTTGATGATGGAAAACGCTTCGTTCACCGAATCAACTACCGTGTATAGTTTTGCATCGTCCGGGTTGATGGTTTTAAATTTTCCAACCACCACTGAATCAATAAACTGGGCAAGCGGCTGCCAAAATTCCTCTCCGTAGAGCACCACCGGAATCCGCTCCATCTTGCGCGTCTGGATGAGGGTGATAATTTCAAAAAATTCATCCAGCGTTCCGAACCCGCCCGGAAAAAACACGTACGCCTGACCACCCGCGGAGAGCATTACCTTGCGCGTAAAAAAGTAGTGGAACCCGATGCCGCGCGTCACGTACTTGTTGATGCGCTGTTCAAACGGAAGCTGAATGTTGAGCCCAATGGAAGTACTGCCGGCTTCGTACGCGCCGCGGTTTGCGGCCTCCATGATGCCGGGCCCCCCGCCGGTGATGATGTTGAATCCCTCTTTGCCCAAGCGCCGCGCAAGCTCCACCGCATCAAGATAATACCTGCTCCCCTCGGGCAAGCGCGCGGACCCGAACACGGAAACCGTTTTTTTGTATTTGGCGATAAACTGGAACCCGGAAACAAACTCGGCCATAATGCGGAAAATGCGCCACGTGATGCTGTCGCTCGATTCCAAATCCTCCTCCTGATGCACCGCTTTCTCCTCGGGCGATGCGGGAATCTTGCAGGCAACCGGATCTATTCGTCTTTTGTTTTTGAGCATAGTTAACCTTTAAATTGCTGAACCCCTTGAGCTAATGCATCCGAGAGCGACACGGCCGGGCCTGTTTCCATGGTCTGCGGCTTGGGGATGATGGCGGCGCGATTCGGATTCGGCTCAACGCGCTTCTTTTCACGGGAAATCTCTTTGGTGGAGAGTGCGGGAATCTCGCCGGAACGGACTTTCTTGAGGCAGGATTTGCAGTACACAGCCCGCTTGCCATCGGGCTTAAACGAGAGTCGCGTTTCGTTGCCGCACACGTCGCAGGAGGCCGAAAACGGCAAATCGGCCTCAGTGGGCTTTGGCCGTTCCGCGGACGCGGAACGCGGAGCCGGCCGCTCGCGGAGTGCCGCACGCGGCCCCTCCTCTTCCGCAAGCTCGCGGCCTGCCTCGCTCCAGCGCGCGATTTTATCTTCCACCACCTCTCTCGCGGTTGTGTACCGCTCGCGGGAAACCGCAACAATCTTCTCTTTGTTGTCGGTCCTGCCCGCAAGCGGCGGCAGAGTGGTTGCGGAAAACGGCTGGGAGGCGATGCCGTCTATCATGAGCCGCATATACACGTCGTACTTGGCAAGGTTCACCAAATCCTCCTCCATGAAATACGGGTCAAACTCGGCTACGAGCGACTCGGCATCCATGGCCCCTACGCGGAAGCACATGATGGTGCCCACGTTTCCGAACACCGCGGCCTCCACCTTCTCATCCAGCTGTTCGATGTACTGGTGCGCAATAATCAAATTCAGCCGGTACTTGCGCGCCTCGGAGAGGATGTTGGCGAACGATTCGGTTGCAAAATTCTGGAACTCGTCAACGTAGAGGTAAAAATCTTTCCGCTCTTCCTCGGGAACGTCCACACGGCTCATGGCCGCCATTTGGATTTTGGTGATGAGCATGGCGCCCAAGAGAGCCGAATTGTCCTCGCCGATTCTGCCCTTGGCCAGGTTCATGAGGAGCACCTTTTTGTTGTCCATCACCTCGCGGATAGAAAACGAGGAGCGCACCTGCCCCACGATGTTGCGGATGACCGGGCTCGAGAGGAACTGGCCCACCTTGTTCTGAATAGGGGCAATGGCTTCGGACTGGAACTTGTCCGGATACTTTGAGTACTCGTCTATCCAAAACGCGCGCACCACCGGATCCTTTACCTGCGCAATCACCTTCTTGCGGTATCCCTTGTCCACCAAAAGGCGCATCACGCCGAGGAGGGTGGAATCCGGAGATTCGAGGAGCGCCAAAATGGCATTCCGGAGCACATACTCAAGCCGCGGGCCCCAGGAATCGGCCCACAGTTTTTTAAAAATGCCAATGAGGCCCGAGGCGATGAGGTGCTGGTGCTCGCGGTCCACTTTCTCGAACACGTTGAACGCAATGGGGTAATCCAGGTCTGCGGGGTTAAAGTAAATGAGATCGTTGATGCGCTCGTTGGGAATGAAATCAACCACCTTTTCCACCAAATCCCCGTGCGGATCCACCACGGCCACGCCTTCGCCGTTGCGGATATCTTGAATAATCATGTTCTCCAGCACCGTGGATTTGCCCATGCCCGTTTTTCCGATGAGGTACACGTGCCGGCGCCGATCGTCCTTTTTAATGCCAAACCGCCTCCGCTGGTTGCGGAAGTTGGTTTCGGCAAGCGCCGTGATGAGTTCTGGGTCCTGGTGTTCGACCATGGGATGTTTTACAAATCTTGAATCGCCCGGACTGATGCCGGCCGCACAGCATCCTCGATAATCGGATCTTCGTGGGTTGAAACCGCGTTGCTCTCGGAAACAAAGTATCCGGCAATGGCGCTCATGACGAGCACGCACACTGCGAGAATCACTATCACGGGCCGGGTGACGCCGCTCTGGTTGTGGAGGCAGAAATGTCTGTGAGATGGCATATTTTTTCTATTTACTGTTAATCCACTAATGTACAAATACTGCTACGAATACACAATATAGTTGTCATTGCGAGGGAGTGTACTCACGACCGTGGCAATCCCGTGAATAATGAAACATGGTGCTTAAACCCGTCATGCTGAACTTGTTTCAGCATCTGTATTTGTTTCAGAACAGACCCCTGAAACGAGTTCAGGGTGACGACTATTGGCCTC
>CAZBWF010000025.1:0-5299 GCA_964495675.1 uncultured Gammaproteobacteria bacterium | reverse complement strand
CAGTGCGCTCTTAGGATTGCCGCGTCGTTCGCCGGGTACAGCTCTCTCCTCGCAATGACACCAAGAACTACTCAAACATCTAAAATTATTTGTATATTTGTAGCAGTATTTGTAAATTAGTTGGGGGTCATACGAATGGCAAATTTTCGGGTGCGCGCTCTGGCGCGGGCGCGTTCGCCTCTGGCTGGGGAAGTTCCGCGGGCGCGGCCGCGCGCCGCTCCACGGATGGACGAATGCGGGTAAGCCCTGGGGCGCCATTTTCAATAGGGAGCGTTGTGGGAGCGCTCGCGCGCTTGGCCTGGGTTCGGGAGACAAGCGGGGCCTTTACCATTTCGGTTGGGAAGTGGTAGACCGTGGCAAGCTCCTCGGTATTGAGGATGATGCCGTGGGAACCCGCGCTCCTGCCGCGCTCCTGAAACACGCGGATAAGGTTGTTCTGCCGGCGCGCAAGGCGCCGTTTGACAAAAAGGTAATCAAGCCCCCATGTTTTGGTGTATTTGTGGGGCGAGAACCCGTTCAGGTTCATTGAGGCAAACTGCTTCAGAGCGCCCATCACCTGCGAAATCCCGTGGGCCTTGGTACCCACGGATTTTTTGGCGAGGTAAACGTACCTAAACTTGCACCAATACCCCCACTTGTCCGCCTTGAGCTGGATGCCTTCAATCTGCGCTTTTTCGCTCGGGGTCAGGTGCAGCATCAAGCTCGGCAGTTCCCGCTGTTCCGCGATTTCGGTTGCTTCATAGTAGGGAAACGCGGCTGTTCCTAATTTATCCAAACCGCCGAGGAGCGCGTTCACGCCTCTATCAACAATCCCCACGGGCACATCAACCTTCTTGCCTGCAATCTTCATGGCCTCGGCCATGGCCTTGGGCTGCCACGCGTTATTGTACTCCGGGGTAATGACAAGCTGGAACCAGAGCTGTTCTCCGGGACCCATTTTGTTCATGGTCTCAAGGAGTGAGGCCATGGGGTCTTTAAACTCCTGCGAGAGCGAGTGCTCAAACTCCGGGTGCAAACGGATGGGGTAGTTGTTGCCGTGCCCGAGCACAATCTCGGTTCCGAGAAGGAGGTAGTCGTCGTTCGGGAACCGAATCCCTCGGAACTCGCCGTTTGCCCCGTACACATAATCCTCCACCTGCGTGATTTCCGCGTCCGGGTATTGAGCGTAAAAAGCGCTTTCCACCAAATCGCGGTACTCTTCCTGCGTATAAATTAAAAACTGGACGTATCCCTCAATGGAAATAAGCTCCATGCTGAAGTAGTCCGGGGTCTTGCCGAGCCACCATTCTTGGTAGCGGTTGTTGCGGCTCGGGAGGGCTCCGTGCAAATGGGAAAAAATATTTTCAACCGCCTTGGGGGACTGCTCATTGTCGCGCGGCACGTCAATGGCAAGGAGGATAAAATGCCGCTTGGCCGTATGGTACATGCCCTGCCGCCAATCGAGCCACGAAAACCTTCCAAAGTAAACGGCCGCAATCAGCACCACAATCCATCCGCCGTTGAAAAAGAGAATCAGCGCGGATTCAAGAGGTGAGCCAGAGGCGGCAAGTTGACTTTGCATCTCGCTCACAAAGTCAAGCAAAAATTGGAGCAAAAACTCCATTTTGTTTTTGAGTTAGTGAACTATATTATAACACAAATAATGAGCGCGCGCCAATAACAAACCGCCCCTCCTCTCGCGAGAGAAGGGGCGGAGTAGTAAACGATGTAAACTACGGTTACGCCACGATGGCAATCAACTCGTATTTTCCCTCGCCGTTCTTGCGGAAGCGCTCCTGGTTAGCAAGCGCGAGGTACACGGTGCCCTTTTTCACCATGCGCTGTTCAAGCACCTTCTCGACAATTTCATCGCGCATAAGCGCTCCAGATTCATTGAGGATGCTGGCAATGACATCGCTCACCACGCCCGGGATGTATCCCCACTCCTTGAGCGCGTAGATGCCACGGCCCACGAGCACGTAGCGCTCATCTAAAATGAGCTCGTTGTGCACGGTCGGGGGATATGCGCGCTTGGCGTCGAATCCGGCCGTATTAATCTTTTCCGTAATATTACGAAAGTGGAGCGGTTCCCCGTGCTTCTTCATAACGAGATAAATCTTATCGCCCATGCGCTTGGGGGTAATGGTGTTCCAGTGCGAGAGCCCCCACTCGCCGAACGAGTTGGTGGCGAGCTTCTTGGACATGCGGATGTGCGCAACCACGGGCTCCATGGTATCTTCGTGGAAGCCGAAATGTTCGCGGTGCGAGCTGTAGAGTTCGGTTTCGCGGAACTTGTTGAGGAGCTCGTCGTGCGGAAGCGGATTTTTGTGCGATTCAAGAACCTCCGCAACCTTTGCGATGGTGGCGAGCGCCTTCTCCCAGTCCGCAAAATCAACGCGCCAGACCGGAACGGTTTCCGGGTGCTCGTCGCGGACAATGCGGTCCGAGGTGAGTTTTTCAAGCAAGAAGAGGAGATGTGAGCGAGCCGAATCCTCGGAACCCGAAGTCGCGAGCAGATACTCGAGCAAGTGCTCTTCTGCCATGATGCCGCCGTGCTTTTCCAAACTGTCAAGCACCACGAGTTCAACGGGCTTGATGGCCTCGCCAAAGCTCTCGGACGATTTGATGTTCCGGATGGCCGTGTTCTCAATCTGGCGGATACGCTCGCGCGTCACACTGTAGCCCTTGCCGATTTCCTCGAGCGTTTCATTGCCCTTTCCGTGCAACCCGAAGCGCCGGCGGAGGATATCCTGCTCGCGGCTTGAAAGGTTCCGGAAAAGCTCGGAAACAATATCAACCGGGCTGAATGAAGAGAGCTCGCGCTCCGAGCTCAACTCCATAACCTTGTCGAGAATTGAGTTGGTGGGCTGATTTTCCATAGATATTTTTTAGCTAAAATTAGCTAAAAAACAGCTTAAAATATGATATATAAAGCTATAATATCATAAAGAACATAAATCGTCAACCCAAAAACCCGCCTCTTGAAAGAGGCGGGATACTATGCATGTTACTCGTCATTCTCGCGGGAAGCCCGCATCAGGACAAGCGCGGCAATGGGAGCCACAAACCAGTAGAAGCGCGTTTGTTCTCCAATAAAAAACCGCTGGGTCAAGGGCGCCAGTTGGCCGTGAAATTCAGACGGAATGAATGAAAGGATGATGGAAATGAGGAGCCCCACGTGCAGGACGCTGAAGAGAATCACCTGCCACCAGCTTCCCGGCGCTCCGGAGCTCGCAAATGACGACATAAGGCCGCTCCGCGAGAGCAGAAAAAACAAAGTAATGAGCGTAAGCAGAAATACGGCGATTCTGAACGCAAACACGTTTTCAACGCCAAGCCCCTGCACCTGAATATCGCTCAAAAACGGGGCTACAGTCACCACCGCAAACCCGATGTAGGTTCCCATCAAAATCACCACCACCCGCTCCCTGCCCATGGTAAGCCCATAGATGAATGCCGCGGCAAGGAAAAAAATGATGATAAAAAGATCCCACGTGGGCTCGTTAAAATTCGTCTGCGAGATGAACGCATTAAAGCGGCTCACCGCTTCCGTGGATGTGGTTGCTGCTGCTTGAAAGAGTAGCATAATAAAATTATACCACTTTTAGCCACTCCTGTCATTTGTTATCCACACTATGCGTCCCGCAACTCCTCAAACAACTTCTTCTGCCTTCTGGAAAGTTTAGAGGGAATGTCCACCATGATGCGCACAAGGTGGTCCCCGGTGCCGCCGCGGTTGAGGCGCGGTATGCCCTTGCCGGAAAGCTTAAACACCTTGCCGGATTGCGTGCCCGAGGGCACTTTGAGCTTCACGGGCCCGTGCACGGTTTGCACCTCAATTGAGTCCCCGAGCACTGCCTGCGGAATGCTGATGCGCTCCTCGGTAATGATGTCATCTCCCTCGCGGACAAAGCGGCTGTCCTCGCGCACGCGGACGCGGACGTACAAATCCCCTGCTCCGCCGCCGTTCCTGCCAGCGTTTCCCCTGCCTGAAATGCGGATGCGCTGGCCGTTATCTATGCCGGCCGGAATTTTAATCCGCACATCCTCTTTTTGGTGGGCGCGCCCCTCCCCGCGGCACGCTTTGCATGGGCTCTCCGGCCGCTTGCCCTCGCCGCCGCACTCCGGGCACGCGGAGCGTGTCTGGAACGTACCGAGCATGGTCCGCTGTGTATGCGTAATCGCGCCCGAACCATTGCACCTTGCGCATTCTGAAATGCGCGTTCCCGGTTCCGCGCCGTTGCCATGGCATTTTTCACAGATGCCAATGTGCTCCAAACGAATTTCCCGTTCCGTGCCAAATACCGCATCTTTAAAATCAACGGAAAGTTCTATCTCAATATCCTCCCCGTCCCGCGTCCGCGAACGCCGCCCTCGTCCGCCTCTGGCGGAGCCGAAACCGAACACATCGCTGAAGATATCTCCAAGGTCCCCAAAGTCCACGTTAAATCCGCCCCCAGCAAATCCGCCGCTCTGGGCTTGGCGCATAAAATCCTCCCAGTTCATGCCGGTCCCGCCGAACCCTTGGCCCGAAAACGCGGAAGAGCCATACTGGTCGTACTGCTTGCGCTTGTCCTCATTACCCAGAATCTGGTACGCCTCGTTGGCCTCTTTGAACTTTGCCTCGTCCCCGCCTGCCTTATCCGGATGCAATTCATGGGCCTTCTTGCGAAAGGCCTTTTTAATTTCGTCCTGCGTGGCGGTTTTGGAAACGCCTAATGTTTCGTAGTAATTATTTGGCATGGAAGCGATACTAAATTAATGCGAAAGCATACGAAAAATACGAAAAAGTATTTCGTATGTGCGCTTTCGTATACCCGAGGCCGCAGGCCGAGGTTGCGCCTTTCGCATACTATTTCCGCTCCTCAAACCCCAAGGCGCCGACCTGCGGCGCGTCCGCTACTTTAATAACTCCGAACTGCGCCTCGTACTTTTTGATATTATCCTGCAGGGCATCCACAATGCGCTTCAGATGGCCCGGGCTGGTTATGATTTTGCCCACGACGCGGCCGGATGCGCCCGCCACATTGGCAAACAGCATCATAAACTCTTCCTGCGTGTGGTTCACCTGCATCATGTTCGTGTACTCCGCGCCCGGAATGTTATCCGCGATTTTAATTTCCATTTGTCCGCCTGGGGCGGATTGCGGTTGCTGTGGTTCGTTTGCCATAAAGTAATACTTAAGTATAGTTACTCACTAATCAAATTGCTGAAGAGTTAAAAGATGTATACCGTCTTTATCTATAATATAGGGAGCCCGAGTTTGATACGATGTAGTATCTCCTAAGTCATCTTTGTAATTCACTATTACTATAATTGC
>CAZBWF010000024.1:1852-9409 GCA_964495675.1 uncultured Gammaproteobacteria bacterium | reverse complement strand
GCTCGCGTTCGGATTCGAGTTGGTGCCGCCGCTCCCGGATGGGCGCAAGGCGGCTTATAATGGTGTTGGCGACCACGTTTTTGAGGTCGCTGTACTTGAGGGTTCCTTTTTTGTGCTCAAGCGCAAATCCTTTTGCCACATTCTCATCCAACGCAGAGAGGATTTCGAGCAGATTGGCAACGCCGGGAGCTTTGGAGCCGCCGCGGGTATCGGTTACCGCGGAGCGGACTTTTTTTCTGATGGTTTCGGGCGCATCCGAGAGCGCAACGTAATGCTTGTCGCCCAAGGACTTGCTCATTTTTTTGGTTGGGTCAACGAGGGACATCACGCGCGCCTGTTTGGTGAGGAGCGGTTTTGGCTCGGGGAAGGTTGCGCCGAACGTTTTGTTGAACTTTCGGGCAATCACGCGCGCGAGTTCCACGTGCTGGACTTGGTCCTCGCCCACCGGAACAATGTTCGCTTTGTACAAGAGCACGTCTGCGGCCTGGAGCACGTCCGGCATTGACGGTTTCTTTATGCTGTTGCGATTTATCCTTGAACTGCGTCATCCGCTCAAGCTCGCCGAGCGGCGTGAGCGTGTTAAAAATCCAGCCGAGTTCAGTGTGCTCTTGCACGTGCGACTGTACAAAGATGGTTGCTTTTTTTGGGTCAAGCCCGCACGAGAGCAAGTCGAGCGCGAGCTCGCCAACTCGGTCGGGGAGTTTCCGGGGGTCGTACGGAACAGTCAGCGCATGGTAATCCACAATACAGAACAAGGACGCATATTCGTGCTGTAGTTTTACCCATTGCTTGATGGCGCCGAGGTAGTTGCCGAGGTGCAACGCGCCGGTCGGCTGGATGCCAGAGAAGATGCTAGTGTGTGCCATAGCTGTATCAAGCGTATCACACTTGGTTACGTTTTGATAAGCACGGGCAGGACCATGGGTTCGCGCTGGGTTTCCTTAAAGAGGAAGCTCGAGAGCTCCTCGCGGAGCTTGGCGCGGACCGTTCCCCAGTCCTCGTTCTTTTTGGGCATGTGTTTGGCGAGAATCGCCTCGGTGGATTTTTTGATGCGCTCGCGCATGGCGGCCATGAGCTTTTCGGAGGTTTTAATGTGAATGAAGCCGCGGGTGATGATATCAGGACTGTTGATTACTTTTTTCGTTTTGGTGTTCACTTGCACCACCACCACCATCATGCCGTCCGCGGCCATCACCTGCCGGTCTTTCAGAACCACGTTGCCCACGTCTCCCACGCCGAGGCCGTCAACGAACACATGGCTCGTGTCCGCTTTTTCTTTGGTCGCGTGTCCGCCGCGCGAGTTGAATTCCGCAACCTGGCCGTTGTCGAGCACAATGATTTTTCCGGGGTCAAAACCCGTGTCGCGCGCGAGCTTGGCTGCCTCGCGGAGCATGTAGTGGTACGCATACACGGGCACGAAGTAATTCGGTTTTACGGTGTTGAGAATGTGGGCAATATCGTCGCGGTTGCCGTGGCCGGAGACGTGGATATCCATGATTTCGCCGTGGATGACGTTGTCCGACTTTCGGTAGAGCTCGTCTTTCAAGCGCTGGATGGTGTTTTCGTTGCCCGGAATGATGGAAGAGGAGAGGATGACGGTGTCGATCTTCTTGAGCCGGACGAACTTGTGCGAATCCGTGATAATGCGCGAGAGCACGGCGTTGCCCTCGCCCTGCGCGCCGGTCGCGATAATTACGAGCTTATCATCCGGGTAGTCGTCAATCTGGCTGATTTTGATGAGCGTTCCCTTTTTTACTCTCACATACCCGAGTTTTTGGGCGATTTCGATGTTCATTTTCATGCTGTAGCCGTCGAGCGCAACTTTTTTCCCCAACTGCTCCGCTTCGCCGATGATCCAGTTGATGCGTTCGATTTGGGAGGCAAACGTTCCGATGATGAGCCGGCCCGGAGCTTCGCGGATGAGTTTTTGCAAGTTGGCGCGCATGGCTTCGTGCGAGGCGCTCTTGCGCACGTCAATGGCTCCCAGTGACTCGAGCATCAGAATGCTCGGGCGGCGCACTCGGGCCAGATGCGAGTAATCGAGGAGCGGCTTGCCGCCTGCATCCTTTTCGAGCGTCCAGTCGCCGGGGTGGATGACGGAGCCGGCCGGCGTTTCGATAATGACGCCGACTGCGTCCATAATGGAGTGGTCTACTTGGAAAAATGACACTCGAAACGAGCCGAACGTGAATCGGTCCTTGATGCTTTTAATGGTCAGGGCTTTGAGATTTTTCGTTGAGCTCGGACGGTAGTCCTCTTGCCGGTGGCGCACCATAGCAAGCGTCAGCGGCCTCCCCACGATGGTGGGGTAGCCGAGGCGGTCGAGGAGAATAGGCGCGGCGCCGATGTGGTCCAGGTGTCCGTGCGAAAAAATGACGGCGCGGACGTTCTTTTCCTTGCCTTTGAGGTAGGAAATGTTGGGGATGATGTAGTCAATGCCGTGCATGCTCTCTTCCGGGAACTGCAAGCCCATGTCGAGCACGAGGATGTCATTACCGTACTCAAAGAGGGTCATGTTTTTGCCGACTTCTTCAAGTCCGCCCAAAGGGATGATGCGCAGCGTGCGCTCCTTGGCCGGGGCGGGATGATGACGGTTGCGGCGATTGGCTGGTTTGGTGTTTTTGGATTGTTTTGGGGTCATGAAATAGTTATTAATGGTGCCGAGAGTGGAATTTTCCGCCAGAGGCGGATGTGCCTTTGGCGCAGAACAAGATACTATTGGTGCCGCGGGAGAGATTTGAACTCTCATGAGCTTGCGCTCACAGCGCTCTGAACGCTGCGTGTATACCAATTTCACCACCGCGGCGAGCGTTTTAGAAATTGAAGTTAATACTCTTTTTGGTTTTGATATACCAGTTCGCGACGTTTGAGAAACGGTCGGCGGGCTGGTTGATGTGGGAGGTGTTGATTCCCTTGAGATCCTTGGGCAGGATGTAGGTATAATCCAAGCTGTAGAGGAATATCGCCGGAATATCTTTCCCGAGGAGTTTTTGGAACGCCACGTACTTTTCATGCCGCGCTCCGGACTCCGAGGTGCGGCGGCCGTCTTCCAGGAGCCGGTCCGCGTCTTTGTTGGCGTACCGCGCCAGGTTCAACCCCGGGTCGTTCGACTGCGAGGAGTGCCAGAACGGGTAGGGATCCGGATCCCGGCCCACAATTTGGCCGAAGAGGAGTACCTCGTAGGCCCTCGGCTTGATGACGTCATTTTGGAACTGCGCGAGATCCACAATATTAAGGTTCACGGTTACGCCGATTGCCTGCCAGAGTTCGCGGACGATTTCCGCAACCGTAATATTGTCGTCTTTTTGAATGGTGGTGATGGTCAGCGAGAGCGGGGTCGTTTTTCCGCCCGCAGTTCGCTCTCGTGTGTAGCGCCCCGCATCCTCGCCTTCCGGAAGCACGCGTTCCCATCCGGCTTGGTCGAGCACGCGCTCCGCTTCGGCCGGATCAAAAATCGTCTGTTCGAGCGACTCGTCGTAGCCCACGAATCCCGGCAGAATCGGCCCGTGAACCGGAGTTGCGAGCTCCGGGTACGCGGACTCAATGATCTGCCGCCGGCTCGTCGCAAGCGCGAGCGCGGTGCGCACAGCAGGGTTTGAGAGCGCGGGGTTGGCCTCCTGGTTAAAGAAGAGCGCCGTGTACTGCGGAAGGGAAAAATTTTTCACGGTAACGGCGTTGCGGTTCACGTCGAGCGTTTGATAGTGCTGGGGCAGGAACCCCATGCCGTCGACGTTGCCGTCCTCAAGAGAAAGGCGCGCTTCCTCAAAGCTCGGGAAGAATTTAAAGGTTATGCTTTTGAGGTAGGGGCCTTCTCCGTAGTAGTCGCTCCACCGCTCGAGCGTGTAGGACCGGATGTTGCCCCGCCGGTCTTTTGCGAGCGAGGCGAATTGATAGGGGCCTGAGCCCACTGGTTTAAGATTGAGTTCGGCGAGAATGGCGTGCGCGGGATCCACCTGGTTCCAGAGGTGCTCGGGCAAAATGCCGAACGTGAGCACCGAGAGGAACGGCGCGAACGGTTCAGGTAGGGTAAAACTGACGACTCGTTCAGAGATCTCTCGCGCCTGCACGTTCCGGAATGTTGCGTAGAGCGGGCTTCGGAACGCTTGGTTCTGCATGCTCGCTACCGTGAATACCACATCGGCCGCAGTGAGCGACTCGCCATCGTGCCATCGAACTCCCTCCTTGAGGGTGAATGTGTAGGTTTTTTGCGCCTCGTCAATTTCGTACGACTCTGCGAGGTCGCCCACGAGGCCTCCCTGCTCATCCGCTTTCATTAAACTCGAGAAGATGAGGCGCGAGAGATCCTGGTCCGCATCGTTCGTCTGCGCGAAGAGGGGGTTGACGTACGTGGGAGCGCCAATGACGGCCTCAACGTACTCGCCGCCGGTTCCCGGCCTCACTTCGAGATGGTAGCGGTAGATTGCCGCGCCGAGCACTCCAAGGGAAACGAGAATGCAGAACACGGCTATCTTGGTGATGAGCGCCTCGGTTTCGCTGTAGAATTTGCCGAGGTACCGCAACTGCCTCCACGAGGGCGCTATGGGGCGTTCTTTCAGCGAAAAAACGAGATCCTGGTCGAGCTTTCGGTTGGCCTCGAAATGGGAGCGTCTGAATTTTTTGAGGCGCGTTTGGAGCCAGTTGTCAAAACGCGCCGCAAACCGTGCTATGTTGCTCACGCGAAACGTTTAAGCGATAAAGAGGTTGGCCGCGAGCAGGCCAACAAAGATAACGGCAATGATGATGGTTGCCGTGTGCAGCACTTTCTCGGCGCCGCGTTTTTGGTACCGGACAGCGCCTCCGCCGCCAAAGGCGGCCCCTAGGCCCGTACCTTTGCGCTGCATGAGGATGACCGTTACCAAGAGAATGGCAAAGATGATTTGAAGAATAGCAAGCATTTTGGCTGACTGTAGCAAATAAAAAAGCGAATCAATCGCGATGGAATGGGGTTATAGTAGCAGAAATATGGTTTGGCGTCAAATATGAATGCGGGTTTGGCGCGTATTTCAAAGAACCGCTATACTACACCTATGTCGATTTTTCTGAAAGATCTTAACGAGCGCCAGCAAGAGGCCGTGCAGGCAACCCAAGGGCCGGTGCTGGTGATTGCGGGCGCGGGCTCGGGCAAGACCAAAACCCTCACGCACCGCATTGCGTATTTGGTGCACGAGAAAAAATTAAAGCCGCACCAGATTCTGGCCGTCACGTTCACGAACAAAGCTGCGGACGAAATGCGCAACCGCGCGGCAAGGCTTTTGGCCGCCAACCCGAATGCCTGGAAAACCTGGAAAGGGTTTGGCTCGGGACCGGCCTTGGGCACGTTCCACGCCATATGCGTGCGCATCCTGCGGCAGGAGGCCGGACGGCTCGGATTCAACTCCTCGTTTGCGATTTACGATTCCGAGGAGCAGAAGAGCGCCATCAAAAAAGTGATGTACAACGAGGGCGTTTCCCCGAAAGAGGTGAACCCGAACGCGGTGCTTGGGCTCATCAGCCGCGCCAAAAACGACATGATGACCCCTCAACAGCTTGCGGCGCAGGCAGACGGACCGTTTCAGGAGACCGTTGCAGGATTGTTTGAGGGATACCGCGATTATTTGAAAGAGAACCAGGCAATGGATTTTGATGATTTACTGCTTCACACCGTCACCCTCTTTCAAGAGCATCCGTCCGTTCTCACGTCATACCAAAAGCGGTGGCCCTACATAATGGTGGATGAGTATCAGGATACGAACCAGGTGCAGTATTTGTGGGCCCAGCTCTTGGCTGGCAAAAACAAGAATTTGTTTGTGGTGGGGGATGATTGGCAGGGCATTTACTCGTGGCGGGGCGCCAACATCCGCAACATTCTGGAGTTTGAAAAGGATTACAAAGGCGCGAAAGTTATTCTTTTGGAGCAGAACTACCGTTCCACGGCCCCCATTGTGGCCTTGGGCAATGCCGTGATTGCGGGCAATGGAAGCCAGATGAAAAAGAAGCTCTGGACCGAGCGGACCGGGGGCGAGGTTCCGGAGGTGTGGCAGGTGGCGGACGAGAGCAGGGAGGCGGAGTTTATTTTGGAGAAGATTGCGGAGTTGGAGAAGTTGACCTCCTCTGACTCCCCCGAAGCCGCGGGGAGAACCGATAGCACCCCCTCCTTGCTAAGGAGGGGGTTGGGGGGAGGTCTGGAGGATGAGGTGGTATATGATTACGAAGCAGAAGGGGACGGTTCGGGGATTTTGGATAAAATCATGAAAGGGTTTAAAGAGGGCAGGCGGAAGTACCGCGCGGGCGAATCCCGATTGGCGCTTTCGGAGCGCATTCCGTTTGATATCGGCAAGCGCGGCGTGTCCTGGAACAACTACGTGGTGCTGTATCGCACCAACGCGCAGTCGCGCGTGATTGAAGAAGCCATGCTCCGCTACGGCGTGCCGTACCGCCTCATCGGCGGCATACGGTTCTATGACCGCAAAGAGGTGAAAGACACGCTTGCATACCTTAAATTTTTTTTGAACCCGAATGACGTGCTCTCTTTGGAACGCATTATCAACGAGCCGGCGCGCGGCATTGGCAACAAGACCCTGGAGCGCGTGTACACCGAAGCGCGGGAAACACAATCCACGCTTTCCGAGTGCGTGCTGGCAAGCGAGGAGATAGAGGGGCTTGCAACGGCGCGGCTCGCGGCGTTTAAAGAGTTTATAGACATATTCAGCCGCGCGCGCGAAAAATTACCCGAGTGTACGGTGAGCGAAACCATTGATTTTTTGTTGAAACGGAGCGGCTATAGTGATGCCTTGCGCGAGTTGGGCGAAGAGGGCGCAAGCAAAATTGAGAACGTGGCGGAACTCAAATCCGTGGCGCGCAAGTTTGCAGCGCTACGCGGGCCGGAAGGAATCCAGGCGTTTTTGGAAGACGTGGCTTTGGTTTCAGACCAGGATACGTACGATCCGTCCAAAGGGGAGGCCTTGACATTAATGACCTTGCACGCGGCCAAAGGGCTGGAGTTCAACACCGTGTTCATGGTGGGTATGGAAGAGGGCCTGCTTCCGCACTCCAATTCGCTGATTGAGCCGGCGGAACTGGAGGAGGAGCGGCGCTTATGCTACGTGGGCGTTACGCGCGCGCGGGATCGGCTGTTTCTTACGCTCACGCGCCAGCGCACCATTTACGGTTCCGTGGCTATTGCCACACCCTCGCGGTTCATTTCCGAATTCGGCGAAGAGCGCATCACGTTTCACTCGGACGAGGAACGGTGATATACTTTGGATAAATGAAAATAAAAAAACGCCATCTTAAAAAAATTACGTCGCACATTGCCCGCAGCGGGTTCGGGCTTCTTTTGCATGAGCTTGGCTTGGCCCACCTTCTGCCGTACCGCGCGTTCCGCCGCCTTCGGCCGACCAGAGAGCATTCCGTGGAACCGGATGCCGCAGCCGTGGCGCGGCTCATCACCGAACTCGGGCCGGGTTTTGTGGAACTCGCGCGCATTGCCGCAAGCCGGAGCGACGTGGTGCCGCGCCGCTACCAAAACGCGCTTTTGAATCTCCGCGCCGATGCCCTGCACCCGAACTGGGCCGACGT
>CAZBWF010000024.1:0-1842 GCA_964495675.1 uncultured Gammaproteobacteria bacterium | reverse complement strand
CGTTTGCGCACCTTGAGAGAGAGCCGCACGCAAGCAATCTTCTTGGCCACACGTGGCGCGCCATACTCCCAGACGGCCGGCGCGCGCTCGTTACGGTGAACGACCCAGATGCGGTCAGCCGGTTCACGAGCAATGCGGAGGTGCTGCGCCACCTCGCACTCCGCAGTATACCCCGACTTGCGCCGCAAGCCCGAGGCGCGTGGCAGAGCGTTTTAGAAGAATTTGAAGACCGCAGGAGCGTGCTCACGGATTGCACCGCGGCTGCGGCGCGCATCGAAATTCTAGCCGGGCAGTTTTCGGATAACAAAAAAATCACCATCCCGCAGGTATATTGGGAGCACACCAACCCGAACGTGCTTGTTCATTCATGGAGCAACCTTCCGCGTCTGGCTCGCGTGGCTGCAAACAACTATCTTGTTCGGTACCTGCTCGATGCGTTTGTATCCCAGTACGGCTCTGGCGGACACACGCTCCTCCGGCCAACGCTTGCTGATTTTCAGGTTGCTCCCGGCAACTGCGTGGTGTTCGAGAACCCGCAACCCATTGCGTACATCCCGCCGGAAGTCGGAAAGCGCGCCGTTCTCTTTGTGTGGCTGTTGCTTGAAAACCAGTGGGAGCTTGCCGGAAAGTCGCTCCTCTCCATGCACTATGCCGCAAGCCACGAGCGAGAATTGCACCGAGCAGGCAGTTTGGTGTTGCGCAAGGCAGAAGGGGAGGGAGTTTCCGAAAAATTGTGGCACGCGCTTGAAGCGGCGTGGCAGGGAGGCCTTGTAATTCCCCTTGCCGTGACCGAGGTGTGCGAATCAATCCTCTTTTTGGAGCACCTGGTTGCGCGGTTCGACAGCGAGATTGATTTTGGCGACGGCCTGCGCGCCGCCATCAAAAAACAAGCGCCCGCGTTCTTCGGCGTCAAGCGCACTGCCACCGCTACGAGCGTTGCAAGCGCCGGAGCTTTTTGACGCTCGCGCCTGAGACCTTCATTTTGCGCGCATTGCGCTTTTTTTGTTCGCGCTTTTCCGCGCGCGTTTGTTTTTGTTTTGCCATGGCAAGTTCTTATGTATATAATGCCACAAGGCACTTGCGGCCACAAGGCGCTTTTCGGTTTGACTTTTCTTGCGCAACAAATCGTTTTTTAGTATAGTAACAGTATTATTCCCATACGCACCCATGGACAACGAGCAACCCTCCGCACCCAAGATGCATGAGCACGAGCAAGGGGCACATGCCGAAACACGCCAACGCCGCCGCTTTTCATTTGGCGCAATAAAAAAGAAGTACGTGTTGGTTGCGGTTGGCGTCATCGTCCTTGGCGCGGGCGGCTTTTTTGCATACCGTTACTCTCGTGACGGAGGATTTTATTTGCCTGCCTTTATACGGCCGGAATACGCGCAGGCGTACACCATTGTGCCGGACAGCATTTCCCAGAGCGCAAATATTACGGTGACCTTGCCGCCGAACGCTGACAAGGCGGGAGCCGAAATGAAGATTACCTTTACACCCCCCATCGAAGGTGCGTGGGTGCCGACCGAAGCCGAAAACCAGCTGGCGTACCGTCCTAAAAATAAATTGAAACTTGACCGGTATTACACTATCACCTATGCCTCGGAAGAGGGGGTTATTGGCAAGGATTTTAAGATTGCCGAAGATCCCAAAGTACTCAACATTTTCCCGAAAGCGGATTCGGAAGCGCCGGAGGACTCCGAAATTACGATTATATTCAACCGCCCCATGGTGCCGGTTACAACGCTTGACGAGCTTGCGGAGTACGAGATTCCGGTTGAACTCAAGCCCGAAACGCCGGGTCGGTTTAAATGGTCTGGAACGCGCACACTGCAGTTTATT
>CAZBWF010000023.1:0-10028 GCA_964495675.1 uncultured Gammaproteobacteria bacterium | reverse complement strand
GTCGTGGCCAAACGGCCCATTGACTATGAAGAAGTAAAAATAGTGGCCGAGGATTTCTGGAATCAAATTCAAGAGTTTGAGAACCTCATGGCCGAAGCCGGACAGAGCTTCTACGCCCCAACAATCAAGGGCGGCGCCGGCATTGAAGTAGATATCCCGGATGGCTTTATCGCCTCGCCCTCGTCTGGGAGCTCCGGCGGAGGCGGCGGTTTCGAAGGTGGTGGAGGAGGATTCCCCTCTTCCGGCTCGGGATTCTAAATTAGGACACTTGCCCCCCCCTCCTCGTTTCCACAAGAGGAGGGGGTTTTATTATACCAGCAGGGCGGACGTCCGCCTTTTACCGCGTTGCGCCGCTGTAGGCAATCGCCCGCACTATGTCCCAAGCCGTGGCCGTTGCGGGCAGGCGGCGAAAAATGGCGTTAAAAATTTTAATGGCTGTTTTTTCGTTGTCCAAATTGCGCGGTTTGGGCCGCACCCCATAAGCCATAATCACCATGGCCGCGTCGTCGTGCGGATTGGCGCGGTTGGGAGAGCGCAAATAGACGCTGCGAAAACTTGGTTCCACAGCGCTCTCGCGCGCTTTATTGGTCAAATCCGGCCAGCGCCCGGCCGCGATTTTAATGACATGCGCCCAGTCGCCTTCAGATTCAGGCAAACGGCCAAAGGATTCTTGAAAGGAATTAACCACCCCGGCCCGCTCCCCGACCCCGAGTTTTTCCGTCAAAGGCGTACCGTAACTGACGAAATTCAAAACCCGCACGCGGCTGTCCGGCGCTACTTCTTTAGCTTTGGTAAGTATGCGGCTAACCACACTGCGGTTCACTTCAGCTTCGCGCGCCTCGCTCCGGTTTTGGCCAACTTGCACAGCCACGGCTTCTCGGCTGCCGTGAGAAATGGTTTCAGCCTCGGGTTTGATGTTTTCCGGCGTGGCTGGCGGTCTGAATGGAGTACCCCCTCCGCCTCCCCCGCCCGGCGGCGTTGTCGAAAGTGCGGGCCGAGCTGTATCTGCAGACGGCGCGGTTGGCGGCTCTTCCGGCGGAATCTCACCGGGTGTTGGGGACGGAATCGGCGTTGAAGCGCCGACAATCACTTTAATAACTGCCGGCTCTATCCCCCGGTTACCGGCTTTATCAATGGCGTGCAAACCATAAAAATACGTGCCGCTTGGCGGCCTATCGGTCAAAGTGCCGGTAAATAAGTTGGCGTTCGCGGGCGCTGATTTAACGCCGTACGAATCCCAGACACAGCCGATTTTGACAATATCATTGCAATTTAGCGGATCAAAACTGGCGCGGTTTAATTCCACCCGATCCAGGAAAGAGCCGCCGCTGTCGCTGGCGATAAACTCCGCTACCACCGGCCCAAGTCCGGACCGCGGCTGGATGGCAAATAAAGACACCGCCGGCAAAGCGGCATCAACCGTCGGTGCGGGCGGCGGCAACGGCGCGGGCATAAGATTCAAGCCCAGCAAAACGGCCAAATGCTCCACGGCCGGGGCCTGCGCTTCCCAGACCGAAAATTCGTTGGTAGTAACAAACGGACGGATATCGGCATAGCGGCGCATGAGCGGCTGGTCGGAAAAGGCCGGATAAAACGCGGCCGCCCCAGGTTTATAATAATCCGCGTCTGGCAAACCGGATACTGGCCCAAAGACCGGCAAACCGGGAATCGGGCCCTGGCCGGTTTTGATAAAAGCGAGCGAATCCAAATGCAGAGGCTCCTGCACGCTCTTTGTTCCCAGACCCGTGAAATAAACCCGGCCATCCGGATTGCCGCCCAGCATGTAATCCGCGGCTAAACTCAAGGCGTCAAAATACTCGGCCCGCTCGGCCGCGGACAATCCGCCCAACTGCAAACGGGCGTAAATAGTGTCCATAAACTTGCCCGTCATTACGCCGTTGCCCCAATCCGGATCAGTGCCCGCCGGGCGCGGACTGCGGTGGCCGCGGCTGGAATTAAGCACGTTCTCTTTTGCCTGGCGGGCGTAATTATCCAGCCACGAAAACGTGGTGGCGCGGATGTTCGCGTCCGCCTCCGGGCTTTGCAAATAGCCCAGCAAATAATCAGGCATGGCCCGGTTATTACTGGAATAATCGCCCAAATAAAATTGGTTGGAAGCAAAATTACTGAAAGCCCCATACGGGCCCATAGCGTTCCAGGCCCGCTCAAAAGCGGCTTTGTAAATCAGCTGGCCGGTTAAGCGGTAAAGCTCGCCCGAGGCATAAAGCACGTTGGCGTGGTTGGCGTTATTGGCCAGAGCATAAAACCAGGCCTTGGCGGCCCGATTTTTTAAAGTATCGGCCCGGCCCGGGGCAAAGGGCGCCAGCAGTCGGGCGGCTTGGGCAAACAAACCAGCCACCCGGGCCGTATGATTGGGTTCCCGGCCATAAGTCCAATACGACAACGGGTCCTGATTGGCAAAATAATAACCATTCGGATGCTGGGATGATTCCACGCCCAAGCGCACGCCGCCGTCGCTTTCCTGCAGTTGTTCCCAGCCGGCAATGCCCCAGAGCGCTTCGTCCAAAATATCGGGGATGTTGTTGCCGGATTCCGGCAGATTAAGCTGGCTGTCGTTAAAAGCCTGGCGATTAAGCTCGTAAGCGCGCATCAACAGCTCCGGCACCAAGGTATGCATGGGGCGCTGGTCAAAATCAGCCGCGTCATGATAGCCGCCCGCCAAAGGCCGGGCCCCGGTTTTTGGGGTATTGGCCGGATAAAAACTGTTAAAATCAAGGTTGTCGCCGGTATAAACCAAGGGGTGATCGGCCGGCCGGGACCAGGCCGTGTAGCGGCTGGCCAAATCCCCGCCCCAGCGGTTATGGTAAAGCCCGCGCGCCACGGTAAAAAACGCCTCAAATACCGCCGACTCGCTGACTTGGGTCAGCCACGATACGCCCACGCCCGGCAATCTTACCCGGTAACGCCGATTGGCATCCGCCGGCAAAGCCGACAAATCTATCTGCCGGACTTCGCCGCCGGCATCACTGTCGCTGGCAAAACGGCTGGTAACGGCTAAATTAGTCAGTACATCCGGCCGCGCGTCATTGGGGTTGTTTGGTTCGGCCAGCACTGTAGCCAAGGAGGGAAAATTATTTAGTGACAAGGCGCCGCCGTCGCCCATCCAGCCGGACACATAAGCCCAGCGCTTCGCGGAACGGGGACTATAGCCCACCTGATTCAGCTGGATAACCGGCGTGGCCAGATAACGGTCGGAAAAAGGCAAAATAAAATTCAAATTCAACGGCCCGGCAATGTTAAGAACATCCGCCGCGCCGATCGGCTCGGCCAGAACCAAATAAATTTCATGATCAACCTCAACCAGATTGTTGTTAACCGGCGCGCCAAAGCCCAGCTCATAACCGGGCTGGCTCACCGGCACGGACCGGCGGTAAACGCTCATCACCGGCAATATTCGGCCGTCGCGCCGCGTGACAGACCACGGGCCTTTCTGCCAAGTTGGGCCGCGGTTGCCAAGCAAAACTTTGTCTTCCAGCACCAGCATTAAAACATTGGGTGCATAGCCAAAAACCTGGCGCACCGGCGTGTCCAAATTAACGCGCGGACCGCCCGGCGTGCGCGCGTGCGCTTCGCTCCCCACAACGCCAGCCGGGGTAACGGCTTCCACGCGCAGAAAAAAATCCATGCCCGCGGCCAGATTGGCCAAACGGTAACTGGTCGCGCCATTGCCCAAAGCGGCCATTAATTGTTTTGGCGCGGACGGATTATTGGCCGTGGGCTCCGGCGCCAGGTAGATATTAGTCTGGGTGGCGGTCGGCACTGGCGCCCAGGAAATTTCCACGCTGCTGGAAGTAATAACGCCGATACGAACTTGCGGCGGGCTGGGCAATGGTGATGGCGGCGGCGGAGGAGGCGCCGGCGTTGGTTCGCTCAACTTGACCGTCGTGACGTTGTCTATGTAAATTTTATGCCCAACCGTGGGTGCGGCCGTGCCAAAATATAAAATCTCAATGCTGGATAAATTATAATCCGCGGTTTTTAAGTCCGAGAGCGGAATTTTGATCAGCTGATAAGCGGTAGACAAGTTAACCGGCACTATGCGGCTGGTGTGGGGCCAGCCATAAACGCTGAAGTTTATGGTTTTGCCCGGGGCGCTGGCTTTGGCGTAAAAACGGATTTCATCAAAACTCGAAATGTCTTTGCGCCAAGCCGGAAGATTCTGCAAACTTATGGCCGGCTGGTGCCACTGGTCCGGCACGCCTTCGAAAGCCAAACTGCCTTGATAAACATCGTGAGTCACGGCCGTTCCATAATCAAAAACGAGGATCGATAAATTCGCAACCTCCCCATCCCAAAGGTCAAGCCGCTCGAGCGGAACATCCTCGGCTCGCGAGCGGGGGTTCGCAACCGCAAAAACAATCACACCAATAGCGAGACACAGAGCGGCAGTGGCAAATAGTTTGTTGACGCCCATATTGGCATTAAACGATAGATTTCCGCGTTGATTACGCAGATGCGTTATGCCACACGGCGCGCGCGCCAGTGACAGCACGGCCCCCATCCTGCTGGGTTGCATCGGAATCCTCCATCTGGTTTGTTGCGCGATTTTGATTATACAAAGAGTGCTTTTCTATACAAAAACACACCCAATGATAGGGCGTGTTGCCTAATCTCCCTAACGCGCGTTACAGCACGCTTGTGCTGTAACCGTCAAAACAGGGTGTGATGTACAATCGAATGCATGAGTTCTGCAATCATAGCAGGGTTGGCTTGGGATTGGGCGAGATTTGGCACAACGCCGTACTCGTCTTCATCTCTCATGTAAATTGAATAAAATGTGTTTACGAACCAGTATACGGTCGCGAATTCATGCTGTCAATCGGGATAATCTGTGGATAGCGATGATTGTGCAATGTTTACCGTGTTGTTATATACGACGAATGCCGAGCCGAAAATGTTACAGATCAAGAATACGTACACGGATAGCGCCGCGGGGAGCGGGTTGGAAAAAAAGAGCTCGCTTGCTATTATACACAAACGTGTGGTGTACTATACGCATGGAGTGTATGGGACGCATGCATTAAGTCCCTTCCATATGAGCATCATCATAAGCGGATCGCTGGTCTATGATCGACTCCTCGCTTTCGACGGGTATTTCCGGGACGCCATTCGTCCCGACGAGATTCCCATACTGAGTGCTTTTCTCCCCATTCACGAGATAAACGAACTGTACGCGGGCACGGCAGGAAATATTGCCTACAACGTAAAACTCTTGGGTGACAACCCGCACATTATCGCCGCGGCTGGAATTGATTTTGGGCGGTACCACAACCGGCTCAAAGCGCTGGGAATTAACACCGACACGATTGTCATTTTTGAAAAAGAAATGACCGCCTCATCCGTCACCATCGTGGACCGCGAGCACAACCAGGTGGTGGCTTTTTCGGCGGGAGCCGCACGGTGCGGCATTGACGTGGACATCCCGCCCGACGTTTCGGCGGACGACTCAATCGTGGTCATCGCCGCTTCGGCGCCGGAAGAAATGGTCAAACGGTACACCGAGTGCATCCACCGCGGCTTGCCGTACCTCTTCGCGCCGCGCTACGTGATGGCAAAGCTAACGAGAGATGAATTATACTACGGATACCAGCACAGCCTCGTGAGCATTTTTAATCCGTATGACTGGCAGCTGTTTGAGAAAAAAACCGGCAAGCGAGTACCCAATCTACTGAACGGCACGGGCGCCGTGGTGATTACGCGGGGCAACGCCGGCTCGACCATCTACACCCGCACCGGAGATTACTTTATCCCCATCGCCCAACGCAATAAAACCAACAAGCCGTTTGGCGCGGGCGACGCGTACGTTGCCGGTTTGGCGTCCGCCTTGGTGCGCGGCTGGGATTGGCAGACCTGCGGCCAGGTTGCTTCCACTATCGCCTCGTTTGTAATGGAATCACACGGCACGCAGGACCACATGTTTACCATGGATTTGTTCAACCGGCGGTACCGCGTGAGCTACAACGCCAAGAGCCCGTTCGAGGATACATAAAACCTCCCCCTCCCGAAGCTTCGGGAGGGGGAGGTTTATAGCGCTGGGGCTGCCCGGATTTATTTCCTCTTTTTCTTGTTGGCCTTTGCCTCAAGCATGGCTCGCTTTATTTCCAAACGCTTGGCTGTTTTGCGGGAGTGTGATTTTTGATTCCTGCCAAACGCTTTTCTTCGTTTTGCCATATATAAGTATTAATGGGAATGGATGCTTGGCTCCCGGGCTCGGATTCGAACCGAGGACCAATTGGTTAACAGCCAACTGCTCTACCGCTGAGCTACCCGGGAGCGAAACACCCATACCCGCGTATCCTAATAAAATTTTTAATAATCTTTCAACTTGGACATCCCTTCATTCACCTGAATCTTCTCAAGCGCTTTCGCCTCAATCTGCCGGATGCGCTCGCGCGTAACGCCAAACTCCTGCCCCACTTCCTCCAACGTATGCGCCACGCCATCGTTCAGGCCAAAACGCATTTCCAAAATCTTCTGCTCGCGCGGGGTGAGCCGGGAGATGACATCGCGCACGTGGTCTTTCAAAAGCTCAAGCGAGGCGATTCTATCCGGCGTCACGGACTTGGTGTCCTCGATAAAATCCCCGAGCGTTGAATCCTTGTCATCATCATCGCCGACTGACGTCTCAAGCGATACCGTGTCCTGGCTGATTTTGCGGATGTGGTGGATTTTCTTCACGTCCTCGCCCATCTCGGCCGCAATCTCCTCGGGCAATGGCTCGCGCCCCAAATCCTGAATCAATTGCCGCTCAATCTGCTGGTAGCGGTTGATGGTCTCCACCATGTGCACCGGAATGCGGATGGTGCGCGACTGATCAGCCAATGCGCGGGTAATCGCCTGCCGTATCCACCATGTGGCGTACGTGGAAAACTTGTACCCCTTGCGGTAGTCGAACTTCTCAACGGCGCGGAACAAGCCGATGTTGCCCTCCTGAATCAAATCCAACAGTGAAAGCGAGCGGCCCGTAAATTTTTTGGCGATGGACACCACGAGCCGGAGGTTCGATTCAATCAACTTCTTTTTTGCCTCAAGGTCGCCCTTTTCCTTGCGCTTGGCGAGCGTCACCTCTTCCGCGGTTGCAAGCAATGGCACGCGCCCGATTTCGCGCAAGTACATTTGGATAGAGTCGGCCGAAATGTCCGAGAGGTCCAAATAGCGCTCCAGTTCCTTTTCAGTCGCCTCCTTTACCTTGATTTCTTTGGCCGCTTTGGGCGTGGGCGCATCAACGCCGAAAAGCCGAACCTCGCCTAAGAGCCCGCCCTCTTTCTCAATGAGCTCAACGCCGCCAAAATCCATCTCATCCAAGAGTTCCTCAAAAAGTACCGGATAATCCTCAAGCTCTGGGAATGTGCCTAAAACCTCATTTTCCGTGAGAAACCCGCGCTGGCGGCCCTTCGAAAGGAGCCGCTTGATGGCCTCTTCGTCAGGCGTTTGCGGCTTCTCTGTAATTGTTTTTTTTACGGGCCGTTTTTTAGAAAACGAGCGCTTTGCGGACGGACGCTTCTTTAAAAATTTTTTTGCGGACGCTCTCTTTTTGGCGGCTCCGCGCTTTGTTGTCTTGTGCTTCTTGGGTTTGGCCATGGGAAATTGAATTATACGTTGCGAATTTCGCGAGAGAGCTCTTGCCATAGTGCGATGTGTGTTTGGAGTTCGTCGAGAGCGCCGCGGCTCTCTGCGGATTGGATTTTTTCTCGAAGTACCGCGAGCTTCTCTTTCAAATAGTGCGTCCGCAACCGACGCGTTATGTTCGCCATGTCGCGCCCCATCGCCTCGGCGTCCGCGCCTTGCGAAAGTTCATCAGCCAAGAGCGCCGCCTCGCGTCCGAGCGGAGCGAGCTCCATCGGGAGCGAAGCGAGCCATGATTCGCGGCTTTTCTGAACATCGGTATCATAAAAGAATTCAAGCGTTTTGTAAAGGTTCACCAGCCGCGCGGTCGGCAGCCACTCAACCGAAAAATCTTTCAGCGCCTCGCCCGCCGTGCCCGAAGCGAACGCCAAGGCAACAAGACGGATAGATGAGCGCTCCAGCACCGAACGCTCGGGAGATGCCAAAACCACGCCGGATGAAGGAGTGCCTGGCCGCGAACGCCTTGGTTCGGATTGCCGCTTGACAACAAGCCCGCGGAGAATCTGCTCGTCCACGCGCACGGAGCGCGAGAGACGCTGGAGATAGTGCGTTTGCACAATCGCATCCGGAATGCGGCGGATCCAGTTTAGCAAATGCTTTGCAAATTCCTTTTTGCCGCTTGCAGTTGCAAGGTCATGCCGTCTTTCGTACGCATCAAAGAGCCAATCCATAAAATCGGCCGCTTTTGCAATCCGCTCGCGCCACTCGGCGGGACTCCTGCGGATAAGCGCGTCCGGGTCCTCGCCTTTTGGCAGAGTGATGACTTTTATCACCATATCCTCCCGCCACGCCACCTCAAGCCCGCGCACCAGTGCATCCTGCCCTGCTGAATCAGGATCAAACGCCAAAGCCACCTCTTTGGTATAGCGTTTGAGCAAGCGGACTTGTTCGGGTGTTAACGCAGTGCCGGATGAAGCGACAACATTGGCAATGCCCGTCTGGTGGGATGAGAGGCAATCCATGTTTCCCTCCACCACCACTGCCCTGCCCTCGGTGCGGATTGCCTGCTTTGCCCGCGAGAGCCCGTAGAGCATGCTGGATTTGTGGTACACGGCCGTCTCCGGCGTGTTAATGTATTTGCCGCCGATGTCTTCCTCTTTCAGTTTCCTGCCCGCGAATCCAATCACGTTGCCGTGCACATCGGAAAGCGGAAAAAGCAACCGGTTGCGGAACCGGTCGTAGTGTCCCCCGCGATTATTCGGCGCCGCAAGCCCGGCCCGGGCAATTTCCTGCTCGCGGTATCCGCGGCTGGTAAGATATTTCAATAATTCATCCCACGCGTCCGGCGCAAATCCCAACTGCCAGGAATCGCGCGTCTCATCCGTAATGCCCCGGCCCGCAACATATGTGCGCGCGTGTTCCCCGCTCTTGGCAACTTTTAAGGCCTGGTGGTACCACGCGGAGGCAAGCCGCAGGATATCCAAAAGCCGAGAGCGCTCGGATTCCTCTTTCGGGTCCTGCCGCTCCAATTTCACCCCGGCGCGCTTGGCAAGTGTGCGGAGCGATTCCGCAAAATCAATGCCCTCAATCTCCTGCAGGAAACCAAAAATATCACCGCCCTTGGAGCACCCAAAGCAGTGCCACATCTGTTTGTCATCGGACACGGTAAATGAGGGCGTCTTTTCCTGGTGGAACGGGCACCGCGCTTTCCAGTTTGTGCCGGCTTTTTTGAGCTCGGGCACGTACTCGCGGATGAGGTCAACAATAGCAACCCGCTCCTTAATTTGGTCGGTAATGGTGGACATAAAAACGGGAAACAATGCACTCTGTCATTGCGAGGGAGCGTACTCGCGACCGAAGCAATCCTAACGCCGCGTTGTGGTACGTTACTGCAAAAACGTGCCTCGGTGCGCTGTTAAGATTGCTTCGTCACTTGCCGAGTACGGCTTCGCTCCTCGCAATGACATCTATTACTCCACGACTACGGGTTCCCTGCCTAATCGAACCCCAAACTTCTCCTCCACACTCTTCTCAATCTGCTCTGCCAAATCAATTAAATCCTTTGCCGTGCCAGTTCCACAGTTGATGAGCGCGAGCGCGTGGTTTGCGGAAATGCCGACTCCATCGTGCACATACCCCTTTTCCCATCCCGCGTGCTCAATGAGCCAGGCCGCGGAAATTTTAAGCGCGTTGCCAAAGGGAAAGTGCGGCACCTCGGCTCCGGCGCGTTCTTCCAGTTCCGCGAATTCCTCACGCGTCATGGTTGGGTTGATGAAAAACGAGCCACAGGAGACGGCATTAGGGTCATTCGGATCCAGAACCATGGATTTTTTCTTGCGCAATTTTAGCACTACCTCGCGCACCTCGGAGAGCGTTGCACCCTCCCCTGCTTCCCGCGCCAGTTCCGGGTACCGGACCGTGGGCTTGCCGTTTTTCTGCAA
>CAZBWF010000022.1:0-10029 GCA_964495675.1 uncultured Gammaproteobacteria bacterium | reverse complement strand
GTATAGCGATACGAAAGTCATACGAAAACATACGAAAAACGCGAAAATAAATTTCGTATCTTTCGTATGCTTTCGTATTAATTTAGTATCGCTGCATGTCTATACCAACCATCACGCTTGTTGCTGCTATTGGAAAGAATCGTGAATTAGGCAAGGATGGTCGTTTACCGTGGGGGCGCATCCCGGAGGATTTGGCGCACTTCAAGGAGAAGACCTTGGGCAAGCCCATTATCATGGGACGCAAGACCTTTGAATCGCTCGGCATCAAAAAGCCCTTGCCGAATCGCACTAATATCGTCATCACCCGCCAGAAGGATTATCAGGCCCCGGGCGCGGTTGTGGTTGCTTCGCTTGATGAAGCAATCAGCGCGGCAGAGAAAGAACATCCGAAAGAGATTGCCATTATCGGCGGGGGTGAAATATTCAAAGACGCTATAACGCGCGCGGATAAATTATACCTGACCGTGATTGACGCCTCGTTTGATGCGGACGTGTACTTTCCGGATTACTCCGCGTTTTCAAACGTGGTGAGCGCGGAGCGGCATGATAATGGGCAATACCGCTTCGCATTTCTAGAACTTGACCGAGCCCTTCGCGAAGGTTGACTTTTAAATACATTTGTTGTACGCTGTAGATACTAATGATCCTTTTGTCATCCTAAAATGGAATGGAGGTGAGCCCATTGCCTACAGTGCTCGAGCTTCATCGGGGGGTTGAGCTCGAAATTTCTCCCCCTGCGCTTCCAGCGCCACGGAATGAGTCCCGTCTCCGTCAGTGGATACCATGTATCACGCTTATTGTGGTATTCGCCATAGCGTTGGCGGTGGCTCAAATACCGGAGCGTTCGCTCTGGTCATGGGTCATCGGCGCCGCAGGATTCGGCGTCGCCTACTTTGTTTCACTCATCGTCGGCATGCTTCTCGGTTTCGACGACGATGGGCCGGGCATTCACTAGAGAGGGGGTCGGCATGCCCGAGATGTTGTTTTGTCTCGCGCTTGCGATATGCTCCTGCTGGATTCCCGGAGGGTGCTTGCTCTGGTACCACGGAATGCATCCCGTAAGCGCATTTGTTGCGGCATTTGGCACAGCCTTTGTGCTTGATGCCGCCTGCCTCACTCTCGCACTACTCGCCATGCGCGAACACCAGGCGTTCGCACCCGCATGATGCGAGCAGCGCTTCTCACCCCAAACGGGCTGCCGAGCTTCTGGCAGCCCCTTTTTTTATGCCTTTTTTTTTGCTATGCTAAGGGCATAAACCCCCTCTTAATCTCCCCCAAGGAGCCACCCCAGAAATGCTCCGCAGTTTCTGGGGACCCCAGCGCAGGGGGAGAAATAAGTTTATGAAACTTGAACCCGTCATTGGCTTAGAGATACACCCCGCCCCTCTCGAAGGGCGGGGCAAACGTCCATCAATCTTATGAAGCTAGAAAACGTAATAGGACTAGAAATCCACGTCCAGCTGAAGACCAAAAGCAAGATGTTTTGCTCGTGTTCCAATGATGGCGAGAATCAGCCAGCGAATACGACTATTTGCCCCGTCTGCCTGGGACACCCGGGCACCTTGCCCGTTCCGAACAAGCAGGCAATCGAGTGGGCCGTTAAAACCGCGCTCGCGCTTGACTGCGAAATACCCCGCCATTCAAAATTCGACCGCAAGCATTACTTTTATCCGGATTTGCCCAAGGCCTACCAAATTTCGCAGTACGATGAGCCCATTGGCGTGAAAGGCAAGGTCGGCTCTGTCCGCATCCATCGCCTGCATTTGGAAGAAGACGCGGCCAAGCTTTTGCATGGCGAGGTTGGCGAATCATTTGTTGATTACAACCGCGGCGGCACGCCCTTGATGGAAATTGTGACCGAGGCCGACATCCGCTCCCCGGAGGAAGCGGGCGCGTTTTTGCGCGAGCTTCGGTTGGTGATGCGCTACCTCGGCGTTTCGGATGCGGACATGGAAAAGGGGCACCTGCGGTGCGATGCAAATATTTCTTTGCGTCCCGTCAAGATTTCACGTCACCACCCCCCAACCCCCTCCTTATTAAATGAGGGGAGGGTTCTTTATCCCAAAACCGAGATAAAAAATCTCAATTCATTCAAGGCAGTCGAACGGGCCTTGGCGTACGAGGTGAAGCGCCAGTCCAAAATTTGGGAGGAGACCGGAAAAGCGCCCGAGGAACAAGGGACCCGCGGCTGGGACGAGGATGCGGGGAAAACCGTGGAACAGCGCACCAAAGAGGAAGCGAATGATTATCGCTACTTTCCGGAGCCGGACATTCCGGAATTGGATTTTTCGGAAGCGTGGGTGAAGGAGATCCAGAGGACCATTCCGGAACTGCCCTCTGAACTGCGGAAGCGGTTCGTTGACGAATACGGATTCACGGCCGAGGATGCGGCAATATTCAGCCAGGACAGGGGACTTGCGGAATTTGCGGAGCAGGTCATCTCCGAACTCAAGGCATGGCTCACCTCAATTGACGCTGAAAAAACCGCAGAGGAGATATGGGAGCAGAATAAGAAAAAGCTCGCGAGCCGCGTTTCCGGCTGGGTACTCTCCAAATTACTTGGTCAGTTGAATGAAGCAGGGGCCGCGATTGCGGACGCGAATATCACAGCCGAGAACATGGCGGAGTTGATTACGCTGGTGTACGAAAACAAAGTGAACGCGGCCAACGGCCAGGTGATTCTCTCGGAGATGCTCAAAACGGGCGGCGACCCTTCGGACATTCTCGCAAAAAAGGACTTGGGTCAACTCGCGGATTCTGGAGAGCTTGCCTCCGCGGTCGAGCGCGTGGTTGCCGCACACCCAAAGCAGGCCGAGGAGTACCGGAGCGGCAAAGGGCAGGTTCTTCAGTATTTTGTGGGTTTGGTCATGAAAGAAACCCGCGGCAAGGCCAATCCGACCGAAGCCGCGGAGTTCGTTAAAAAGCGGCTCGGAGGTTGACAGTCAACCTATCCACAGGTTTTGCCTTGCGCGTTCTTCAGTAGGGCGGTATGCTAGTAGAAATGGGCTGGCACAGCACAATCAGCACCCAGAAAGCCAAGCCGGGCATTCGCACGGCAGGGCGCCCCGTTTCAAAACCAAAGTCGAGAGTAACTCCCTAAGGGGAGTTATTTTTTTGCTCGTTCACAATTAAGCCGAGAGGAAGAAAGGGGGTAGGGAGACCCTCGAGGCCGCACCACTATGACTACTGTGTTTTGTTCACCGATTAACTGTAATGCAGTCAAAACCGTGGGGAGAGTAGTACATGAGTATCTCAACGATCCAGGAGAAAGCGGGCGAGGAAGCAATCCGCTTGTGGGAGTCCGCCGGGGCTCCTGTGTGCAAGAAGCCGCGCCTGACTGAGCGGCTGATGGCGTACAACGCCTCTCTTGCGAGCATTCCGCCACAGCAGTGGAACAACGGCATCACCCGCGAGGCCATCGGCATGGACCCGCTCGCCGATTTTGTGAGCCATGGCGAGCTTGTTCTGTGCGGCTTCCTCGAAGGGGGAAGAGCGTGCAATCTCGCGCTCGTCAGCCGTGCCATGATGTGGGAACTCATCTGGCTCTCGTGCGGCGGCTGTGTCGAGACCTACCGTGCTGCGGTAATCCTCGAGTATTGCTGGCCGCAGGAGAGGGGGGAATGGCAGCCCCTGATGGCCGAGATTGCTGCCGAGAGAATGCGCGCGGTTCCGCTAGGGGGAAACGGCCGCGCCAAGGAGGCCGCAGTACATCAACTGACGCCGGCGTTCGCTGGCGCGTAGCAGGGGGAGACAAAGCCGTGGGGAACGCAGTAGCCGTCGAAAGGGGGAACGACCCGCATCGCGAGTGGATCATAGATCTGCTTGTGCCGTACGCCATTACCTTTTTGGAGAAGGAAGGCGGAACGCCGGAGCAATTCGGCGCTCACCTTGTGGCCGCGGAACGCGTGGCCGCAGCAGCACAGGAGATGACGGGCTTGAACGCTCGCGGGGTGGATGCGGCCAAACTCAATGGGGAGCTGGACCAAGCCGCAGTCGAAGCGCAACTGTACCTTGTCGTGAAGACGTGGTACGAAAAGGACGCCTTCCAGCCCGGACACCCGCCGTACGAGGAATACGTTCGGCAGAAACTCGGCCTCTCGGATGAAGAAGTCAAGCTCATCCGCCCTGTCATTGATAAGGCATTTACACGGTGTGTCGGAGTTCGGTAACCGCCGAACTTCTTTCACGCCACAACCCGCAGGGTCACGCATGCAACCGCGTGGCCCTCTTTTCTTTAGAGAAAATTTTTAACCGCGGCTCGGGCCTCGCTCTCGGAGCGCACCCATGTGATTCGTTTATCGCGCCGCCACCACGTGAGCTGGCGCCGCGCAAAAGCGTGGATGGCGCCCTTGAGGCGCGCAACCATCTCATCGCGCGTCCACTTTCCCTGGAGGTATTCCGTAATCCACCGGTACTCAAGCCCGAGGTTTATGAGCCATGCATCACTAATGCCGCTCGCGCGGAGGCGTTCAACTTCCTCAATCATGCCCTGCGTAAGGCGTTCGTCCACGCGGGCGTCTATTTTTTTGTAGAGCTCCTCGCGGGGCACAGAAATGGCGATGAGGAGCGCCGTGTATTTTTGCGGCCCTTTTTTCGGCTCGATGCCGCCGCCGGCCTCGAGTTTTTCGATGGCGCGGATGAGGCGGCGGGGGTTGCGGGAGTCGGAAGCGGCGAGGTGGTGAGATGGAGTGAGGATGGTTTGTAGTTCGCTTACGGATTTTTTTTCAAGCTCTGCACGTCTTTTTGGATTTGCCTTTACATCCGCAAATTGGTAGTTATTAATCACCGCATAGGCATAGAGCGCGGTTCCGCCAACCAAGAACGGAATTTTTTCGCGACTTACTATGGTATCAATCACGGCAAACGCGCGCTTCTGAAATTCGGCAACCGAAAAATCATCGCCCGCGTCAACTACGTCGAGTAGATGATGGGGGACGAGTTTTTGCTCCTCCGGCGTGATTTTGCCGGTGCCAATATCCAAGCCGCGGTACACTTGCCGCGAATCCGCGCTCACAATCTCCCCATTGTATTCTTGGGCAAGTGCAATTCCGAGGCCTGATTTGCCGCTTGCCGTAGGGCCGAGGATGGCAATTAATTTTAGAAGATTTTGCATGGTATGAGTATATGCCAAAACCCCGCCTCTCGCGAGAGGCGGGGTTAATGCTGGTCGTTACTGCGGCGGCTGGCTTGGGCCAGATCCTCCTCCCGAGGGCGGGGGGGCGAATGAGCCGCCGCCACCCGAGGTGCCGCCGGACGGTGGAGGCGGGTTGCCGGTGCCTCCACTGGACCCGGAGGAGGGCTGACCGAAGCCACCCTGCGGTTGCTGTTGAAAGGTACCGCCTTGCGAGGGTTGCGATTGCTGCTGCGGTTGGCTTGGTTGCCGGAAATTTTGCTGTTGCGACTGCGTGGTGCCGCCGGAGGATGGTTGATTGAACGTCCCCTGCTGCTGACCCGATTGATTCGGCTGTTTGGTTCCCTGCTCGCTTTGCGGCTGACGTTGCTGATTCACATTCTGCTGCGGCTGGCTTGGTTGCCGGAAATTTTGTTGCTGCTGATTTTGTAGTTGCGCGTCGGTTCGGATTTCCTGACGGGCGCGCTCTTCATCGCCGCGCTGTTCAAATTCGTTGCGGATTTCCGTTCGGCCGCTCTCTGTTCTGATTTCAGTGCGTTGCTCTTGCCGCACTTCGTCACTGCGGAGCTCTCCGCGCTCGGTGGGCTGGAACTGGCGCGGGTCAAACCGCTGCTCTTGGCCGGTTTGCGACGGCTGTCCCTGGTTCTGCTGATTGAATTGCTGTTGTCCGCGTTGTTCAAATTCCTGCCGCGCCCGCTGTTCAAATTCCTGGCGGATGCCGCCCTGGTCCTTGAACTGCTGCTGCAGTTGCTGCTCCGCTTGGATTTGGGGCCGTAGAAGCGCGCGCTCTTTGAGGTTGCCGAGTTCCTGCTCCGTAAAGTCCGGCAGGCCCTGCTCCTGGCGGAACTGCCGCTCCTGCTCTATGCGCCCCTGGAACGTGCTCTCGATTTGCTGTTTGATGACGTTGATTTCTTGCTCCTTGTTTTGGAACTGGCTCCCGAAATCCGAAAACCGCGCTTGAATCTGTTGCTGGATTTCCGGATTCTGCTCAAACTGCATTTTGATGCGTTCAAAACGAGCCGGGTCATCAATGTTTTGTATCCGTTCCTGCGTAAAATCAATCTGCTCATTGACGGCGCGGTTTAAGAGGGCCTGCGCCGTACCGCCAGCGCCGGAGAGGGCGTTCTGGAAATTTTGGATGGCAGACGGGTCAAAGCTCTGGATGCGCTTGAATGCGGCATCGCCTTCCTCCTGGAAGCGCTGGACAAATCCCTGTGAGGCCTCGTTTTTCATGTTTTGGACAAACTGGCGCTGTTCGGCCGGGAGTGTTTTCTCAAGCTGTTGGATGGCGGCGAATGTTGCGGAGTCCGGATTCTCGCGCATTTGTTTGGCGAGTTCCTGGAATTTGTCGGCTCGGCTCTGGGCATCCGGGTCATCCACAAAACGCTCTTTGAATTTTTGCACGGCCTGCTGCTCTTTCTGCTGGATTTGCTGTTTTATCTCTTCCGGGACGTTTTCTTTTATCTGCTGGATGACGCGGAGATTATCAACACTGCCGTCCGCGAGCGTTGCGAGAAACTGTTCCCGTCCGGCCGGGTCCTCAAACCTCCGGAACCGCTCTTCGAACTTGCTGACGGTTGCTTCTTTTGCGGCCTCAATCTGGCCAAAGAAATCATCCGGCAGGTTTGCCTGGGATTTAATGTTGTCCAGGGCGCGCATCTGGTGGATGGGGTCGCCGATGATATTCTTCATGTACCTGCCGAACGCTTCGTTCCGCATGTCCTCGGGCAGGGCCTGGATGTGTTCCTCAAAGCGCCCCCGGGCCGCGGCTTGCGCCTGCTCGATGGCCGCGCGCGCTTCTTCCGGCACAAACTCGGCCACCCGCTCCAGCACCTCAATGTTTTTGAACTCGCGGAAATCGCTCCCGCGCTGGTTTTGGAGCGCCGCGTTGAAGCGTTCCGTAATCTGTTCGGCGTTTTGGGCAACGCGGGTCATCACATCCGACTGGTTCTGGATGGTGCGCTGGCGCGCTTGCTCCACTTTTTCAAATACTCCCGCGGGCAGCTTTTCTTCCAGCTTATCCAGCACTTTCTGCTGTTTAATCTGGAAGTCCGCGATTTTTTGGAGAAAATCGCCGGCCTGGTCCGCTTTCTTTTCCTTGATATCTGCAGCGTGCTCTTTTACCTTTTCGATGTTGGATTCGAATTTATTAAGCGCTTTCTCCACTTTCTCCTGCGACTTCTCGTCATCCGGGTTTTCCTCGGCTATCTTTTGCGCGCGCAGCAATTCTTCGTGCGCTTCCTCAATGCGGAGTTCCGCTTTCTTTATCGGGTCTCGCGTTACCACGCGCTGGACCGTGCGGGTGATTTTTTTAAAGAAGCTGAACGCGCCCGGGGTTTTGGCGTCGAGATCTTCCTCGGTGACGGTTTCGTCCTCAATGGCTTCGGCTGAAAGACCGGCCTCCTCAATGGCTTGGTCAACACTCTCGGCCGGAGCCGCTTCCTCGGTTACAGCTTGTTCGGCTGTCGCTTCTTCCGCGGGTGCGGCTTCGTCCTGGGCCAGAGCAGGGGATACAAGGGCAAGCAAGAGGAATATGCCTGCCGCAAGATAGCGTTTTTGCATACGTGATTTTTATTATTTAGGGCTAAAAAACAGTAGGTATTATTATACCATAGTTTCCCCTTCCTTTGCCAGGGAGGGGGAATTTGGGGTATTGCAAAATATTTCTATGTGTGGTATAGTAAATAAGTCCTGTATCGGTGAAACAGGGCGTGACAAAACTCATGCGACAAAACGTGTGGGTTTTTTGTATGCACTACTATGTCTCCAAAAAAAGACAGCAAAATCCGTAAGTTTCTACTCATCACCAATGGGCTGATTTTTCTTGCGGAAGCAATGCTCGGCCCCATTTACGCGCTTTTCATTGCGGATGTGGGCGGCTCCATTTTGAACGCCGGCATTGCCGGGGGTGTGTTCGCCGTGGTTGCGGGCACGCTCACGCTCATTGTGGGTAAGATAAGTGACCGGGGTTCGCGCCGGCTCTACGTGGGGGTGGGGTACGTCATCATCGGGCTCGGGTTTGCGCTGTACACGGTTGTGGATTCGTTTACCACCTTACTCTTGGTTGAAGTCATCATCGGCGCCGGGCAGGCGGTGTACGCGCCTCCGTTTTCCGCGCTCTATACCCAGCACTTGGATTTCCGCCACCCCTCGCGCCAGTGGGGCGCCTGGGAGGCCATGACCTACTACACCACGGCCATCGGGTCCGTGGTCGGCGGTTTTATTGCGTTTCGTTTCGGCTTTGACGTCCTGTTTTTCATCATGTCGTTCCTCGCGCTCGCGAGCGCTCTGACCGTGCTCTGGCAGCGCAAGCGCACGCCCAGCGTACGTACGTAAAAAGCCCGGTGGATGCCCCGGGCTTTTTTAGATTAATTGCGTTGCAGGTTTTTCACCAGCTCCGCAACGCTCATCTCGCTCGTCTCCCGTTCTCCGCGCCTGCGCACCGCGAGCTTTTTGCCGCCCATTTCCTTATCCCCAATGACGAGCATGTAGGGGATTTTTTCTTGTTCCGCATTGCGGATTTTTTTGCCCACGGTTTCATCCGACTCATCCACCCAAACGCGCGCTCCGGCTTCCGTAAGTTCGGCGGCGATTTTTCGGCAGTAGGCGAGGTGCTTTTCCGTGGACACCGGCAGGAGCGCGATTTGCACCGGCGCAAGCCACGCCGGAAACTCGCCGGCAGTGTGTTCAATCAGGATGCCGATAAACCGCTCCAGGGAGCCGTAGATGACGCGGTGGATGGTGACCGGAGTTTTTTCGGAACCGTCTTTATCGACGTAGGTGAGGTTGAATTTCAACGGTATCTGGAAATCGAGCTGAATGGTGCCCATCTGCCACTCGCGTCCCAGGGCGTCTTTCATAATAATGTCAATTTTGGGGCCGTAAAAAGCGCCGTCTCCCTCCAGGACAAAAAACGCCTTCTTGGATTTTTTCAAAATGTCTTTCAGTTCGGCTTCGGCTCTGTCCCACACCCGCGCTTCGCCCATGAACTTTTCCGGCCGGGTGCCCAAGCGGAATGAGTACTCCATGCCAAACAGCGAATAAAACCGTTCCGTGATTTCAAAAATGCGGCTGACCTCATCTTTAATTTGTTCGGGCGCGACAAAAATATGGGCATCATCCTGACGGAACGAGCGCGCGCGCAAGAGGCCGTTCAGGGTGCCGGAGCGCTCAAAGCGGTGCAAAGGGTCGGTGTCCGAAAGCCGCAGCGGCAGCTCGCGGTAGCTGTGCTTGTGCATGCCGTACACTACCATGGCATTGGGGCAGTTCATGGGTTTAAGGGCGTAGATTTCTCCCTCTTCGGTTTCGCTCGTGAACATGTTTTCCTGGTAGTGGTCCCAGTGCCCGGAGACAACGTAGAGCTGTTTTTTGTTGATGAGCGGCGTGGCGATTTCTTGGTAGCCGCGCTTGCGGTGCTCCTCTCGCCAAAAGTCAATCAAGGTGTTGAGCACCAAGAGCCCTTTCGGAAGCCAGTAGGGCATGCCGGGCGCTGTTTCGTGAAAATCAAATAACCCGAGCCGCGGCCCCAGAATTTTATGGTCGCGCTTTTTTGCTTCTTCCAACATGGTGAGGTGTTCGTCCAGTTCTTTTTTGGTGGCAAACGCTATGCCGTAGATGCGCGTGAGCATCGGGTTCTTTTCATCCCCGCGCCAGTAGGCCCCGGCCACGCGCGTGAGCTTGAAGCCGTCCAGCGCGACTTTTTTCATGGCCTCTGCGTGTCCTCCGCGGCAGAGATCCGTAAACTCGCCGGACGTGTAGAGCGTGATGGGTTCGCCTTTCGCGGCAATTTCCGCAATCAGCTCCAGCTTGTAGGGATTGCCTTGAAACAAATTTTTTGCTTCTTTTTCAGAAACCTTTTTGCCGGAGAATTTTTTCCATGATGCGCCAATCTGCCGCAT
>CAZBWF010000021.1:10536-10832 GCA_964495675.1 uncultured Gammaproteobacteria bacterium | reverse complement strand
AGACGCGTCGTGCAAACGCGCCATGGGGTGGATTTGGACAAAGGTGTTGATGATAAACTCCTCGCGCGCGAGCCCCACGCCGGAGTTGGGAATAAATGAATCGCTGAAGGCCTTTTCCGGCGAAGCAAGGTTCATCATAATCTTGGTGCGGGTTTTGGGCAGTGTGCGCAAATCAATCTTTTTTACTGAAAAATCCATTTTTACCTTGTACATACACCCAATCCACCCTTACGCGCAGGTGACAATCGCAAGGCGGCCCCAGCTCCTGACCCCCGCACCCTTGCCAGAGCCCCCGC
>CAZBWF010000021.1:0-10526 GCA_964495675.1 uncultured Gammaproteobacteria bacterium | reverse complement strand
CAGTTCGCGCGAAACAATGGCCGCGTGGCAGGTTCTGCCGCCCGCGTTGGTTACAATGCCGGCGGCAAGCTTCATAATGGGCTCCCAATCCGGGTCTGTCATTTCCGTCACTAAAATTTCCCCGGCCTTAAACTGGTGCAGGCCCGAAACGTCTTTAATAACGCGAATCGGGCCGATGCCGATTTTGGCGCCCACGGCCTGCCCGCGGGAAAGCACTATGCCGCGCCGGCGGATTTTGAACTCTTCCAGCGTGTGCACGTCCTTGCGCGCCTGCACGGTTTCGGGCCGCGCCTGCACAATGTAGAGCTTGTTATCCACACCGTCCTTTGCCCATTCAATGTCCATGGGCCGGTTGTAGTGTTCCTCAATAATCATACCCCAGCGCGCAAGCGTCAGAATTTCGCTGTCCGTGAGCACGTGCCGCTTTTGCTCGCTTTCAGGAACATCAACAGTTTTTGTGGGCTCGGTCTCACCCAAAGCATAGAGCATTTTCTGCTTTTTCGTTCCCAGCGTCCGTCCCACAATGGGCTTAAACTTTTTCTTGAGAAGCGGCTTATAGACGTAGTACTCGTCCGGGCTTACCTTGCCTTTTACCACCAGTTCGCCCAAACCCCAGGAGCCGTTGATGAGCACCACGTCGCGGAAGCCGGATTCCGTGTCTATGGTAAACATCACGCCCGCAGAGGCGCGGTCGCTCCGCACCATTTTTTGCACGCCCACCGAAAGCGCCACTTCCGAATGTTTGAATCCCTTGTCCACGCGGTAGGAAATGGCGCGGTCCGTAAACAAAGATGCCATGCATTTTTTAACGGCCTCAAGAAGGGCGTGCTCGCCCGAAATGTTAAGGTACGACTCCTGCTGGCCCGCAAACGAGGCGTCCGGCAAATCCTCGGCCGTCGCGGACGATCGGACAGCGACATCCAGTGATTTAGTGCGGTACTGCGCCGACAACTTTTTATACGCCGCGACAACCTCCTCTTTCAGCTCCAAGGGAAACGCGGCCTCGAGGATGGTGGTGCGGATATTGCTCCCCCGCTCCGCGAGCTGGCGGATGTTCCTGGTGTCCAAACCCTTCAGCTGTTTTGCAATTTCCGCATTGACTCCCGCCTTGTCCAAAAAAAAGCGGTATCCGTCCGCAGTCACGGCAAACCCGTTTGGCACGCGAATTTTTTTACCAAGGACTCGCACCATTTCGCCGAGGGAAGCGTTTTTCCCGCCAACCAATGGAACATCCTCAATGCCAAGTTCTTTGAAAAATTTTATGTACTTCATACACTAAACCCAATTCCCTTCCCCGGCTTCACATCCTCGTCAATCAACCTTTTAATCGCTTCAAACACCACCCGAAACTGCTGGTCGTACTTGCGCTCCATGGCCTCTATCTTTTTTCGCAACACGTCGTTCGTCGCCAGCAACTCTCTCAATTTCGTAAATGTCCTCATTATCTGAATGTTAACCTGAATAGCGCGTTTGCTGTTTAGAACACTCGATAACATAGCAACTCCCTGTTCAGTAAAAACCAAGGGTTTCTTGCGCAAACCCATTCGCTCCCGATTGGATATCACAATTTGTGACATCCAATTTTCAAACTCATCCTTGGCCAATTGAAACATAAAATCCTCTGGAAATCTATCTTTATTTCTCCGAACAGCTTGATTAAGTGTCCTAGTATCTACCCTGTAAAGTTTTGCGAGATCACGATCGACCATCACCCGATGACCGCGAATCACATAAATGATGCTTGCGATTCGTTCACTGGGTATTATTGAAAGTTCATTATGTGTTTTTGACATATCCTCCTTTAGGGTCACAATGTGGTACCTTAAATCACACCGTATGAATCTTGATAAGATTCAACGACCCATGCGGCCCGGTGGGATGCCCGGACGCGATGAGAATTTTCTCGCCTTTTTTCACCTTGAGCTCCCGCTTCACTAATTTCACGGTTGCCTTGATGAGCTCGTCGAGCGAATCGTAGCGTTTCATGAGGTAGGGAGAAACGCCCCACGAGAGCGAGAGTTGGCGGCGCACAACCTCGTTCTGCGTCAAAGCCACGATAGGAACCTCGGGCCGTTCGCTCGCCACGAGCCGCGCCGAGGTGCCGGAGGAGGACATCACCACAATGGAGCGGATATGGTCCGAGGCCACCACGTCCTCGGCCATGTGCGCAACAATGCGCTGGACGCCCCGCCGAATCGGCGGGCGATCATGTGTGTGCTTACTCATATTATCGTACGGCGAGGCCTCGGTTTCGCGGATGATGCCGGCCATCATCCGGCAGGCCTCCACCGGGTAGGAGCCGGTTGACGTCTCGCCGGAGAGCATCACCGCGTCCGTGTGGTCGATGACCGCGTTTGCCACGTCCGAAACCTCGGCGCGCGTGGGGTAGGCGTTGGTAGTCATGCTCTCCAGCATCTGGGTCGCCACAATCACGGGCTTGGATGCGGCAAGGCATTTTTCAATGAATGTTTTCTGTAAAAGCGGAATTTTTTCCGGCGGCAGCTCAATGCCAAGGTCGCCGCGCGCAATCATAATGGCGTCCGCGGCCTCGAGAATTTCATCGAAATTTTTTACGGCCTCCTTGCGCTCGATTTTGGCGATGATTTTGGGGACATAATTCCCCTCGGAGGGAAGCAGAGCGCGGAGCGCTTCAACGTCCTTTTTGTTCCGCACAAACGAGAGGGCAAACCAATCAATCTTTTCACGAATGCCAAAAGCCACGTCCTTTTTATCTTTGGCGGTAAGCACCACGTCCGGCAAATCCGATTCCGGCAGATTAATACCGCGGTTGGTGGTGAGCACGTCGCCTTGCTCCACCTCGGCGGTCACCACCCCGCCGGAAACACCAATGGCGCGGAGCCGCACCAGCCCATCCTTAATCAGAATCGGCTCCCCTTTTTTGACGATATCTCCGAGCGGCACCTGTGTGGGAAGTACCACCGTGTGCGCCGGCACCCGTCCTCCGCCCAATTCTTTTTCATACGCGAGCACCACGGTGTCGCCCCGCTTCACCGGAATGCCATCCTGTGGAAGTTCGCCCAAGCGGATGCGCGGTCCCTGCAAATCCTGAATGATGGCAATGGGCACTTCCACGCTCCCTGCCACGTTCCGGATGGCGTTGATGAGCATCGTGTGGTGGTTGTGGTTGCCGTGCGAAAAATTCAACCGCGCCACGTTCATGCCCGCATACGCGAGCAAACGGATTTTGGCGATGGTTTCCGTGGCCGGCCCGATGGTGCAAATGATTTTGGTTCGTTTCATGTTGTTTGTTTGATTTCAGTATACCATAAAAAACAGCTCGCCGAGTAGGCGAGCTGTTTTTTATATATTCGTTAGTAATCCATTCCCATTCCTCCGCCCATGCCGGGCATGCCGCCGGATTTGGCGTCTTTCTTCTCTGGAATATCCGTTACCACTGCTTCGGTGGTGAGGAACATGGAGGCAATGGAAACCGCGTTCACCAGTGCGCTTCTCGTAACCTTGGTCGGATCCACAATGCCGGCTTTCACCAAATCCTCGTAGCGGTTTAGAGCCGCGTTGTAGCCCGTTGAACCGGACTGCTTCTTGACCTCTTCGGCCACCACACTGCCGTCGCGGCCCGCGTTGAACGCAATCTGCCGGATGGGCTCTTCGAGCGCGCGGCGGATGATGTCAACGCCCACTTTCTCGTCATTGTGCTCGGTGCGAACGTGGTCGAGCGCTGGAATGGCGCGCAGGAGCGCCACGCCGCCGCCCGGGACAATACCCTCTTCAATGGCGGCCTTGGTGGCTTCGAGCGCGTCCTCGATGCGGTGCTTTTTCTCTTCCATTTCCGTCTCAGTGGCGGCGCCAACCTTAATGACGGCGACACCCTTGCCGCGCTTGCCGAGGCGCTCGGAAAGCTTCTCTTTATCGTAGTCCGAATCAGCGGCATCAAGCTCTTTTTTAATCGCTTCAACCCGTGCCGCAATATCTTTCTCGGCGCCCCGGCCTTCCACGATGGTGGTTTCATCCTTGGTGGCAACCACCTTGCGGGCGCGGCCAAGCATGTCGAGCGTGGCGTTCTCGAGCTTCAAGCCAATGTCCTCGGAAATCACCTTGCCGCTAGTCAAAATCGCAACGTCTTCAAGCATTGCCTTGCGGCGGTCGCCGAAGCCCGGGGCTTTAATGGCGAGCGCGGTAAACGTGCCGCGAATCTTGTTCACAAGCAGTGTGGCGAGCGCCTCGCCGTCAACATCCTCGGCAATAATCACAATTTCTTTCTTGCCGCTTTGCGCTACCTTCTCGAGCACGGGCAGCATGTCCTGGATGGATGAAATCTTTTTATCGGTAATCAAAATATACGGGTCTTCGAGCACTGCCTCAAGCCGGTCCGGATTCGTAATCATGTACGGAGAAACGAATCCTTTATCAAACTGCATGCCTTCAACCAGCTCCAAATCCATGCCGAATGTCTGGGATTCCTCAACCGTGATGGGCGCTTCATGACCCACCTTTCCGATGGCCTTGGCAATAAGGGCTCCGATTTCCGCGTCATTGGCGGAAATGGAAGCAACCTGGGCCACGTCTTGCTCGTTCGCCGGGTCAATGGCTTTTGACTGCTCTTTGAGCGAGGCAACCACCTTTTCTGTTGCCGCATCCATGCCGCGCTTGACGCCCAACGGGTTGGCTCCGGCAGTCACGTTCTTGATGCCGGCCGCAACCATGCTCTGCGCCAAAAGTGTTGCGGTGGTGGTGCCGTCGCCGGCCACGTCGTTGGTCTTGTTGGCCACTTCTTTCACCAGCTCCGCGCCGATGTTCTCGAACTTGTCCTCAAGCTCGATTTCTTTTGCCACGGAAACGCCGTCTTTGGTGATGGTGGGGGCTCCGAAGCCCTTGTCCAACACCACGTTGCGGCCCTTAGGTCCCAAGGTCACCTTAACCGCGTTCGCGAGCTTGTCCACGCCGGCCTTAATGGCCTGGCGCGCCTCCTCGCTGAATAGAATCTGCTTTGCCATAGAATATCTCCTGTGTTATTCAAGAATGCCGACAATGTCGGATTCGCTGATGACGAGCACTTCCTCGCCGTCAACCTCAATCTCGTCCGGCGAGTATTTGCGGAACACGACCTTGTCCCCGACCTTCACGGACATGGGCGCAATCTCCCCTGACTCGAGCCGCTTGCCCGGGCCCACGGCAATCACTTCGCCCTGCTCGGGCTTTTCTTTATCAACGGTGTCCGGCAGCACAATGCCGCTCGCGGTCACCTCTTCCTGACCAAGGGGCTTTACAATCACCCGGTCATTGAGTGGTCTGATGTTCTTCATACGAAAATGTCTCCTTAGTATTAGGATAGGAATAATAGCAAGACTATCACTCTCCTGTCAAGAGTGATAAAAAAAGACCCTCCAGACCGATTCTGCTGGCCTGGAGGGTGTTGGGGACCCAGAAAGGGAGGTTTGCGCATGCCGGCGCATCTGAGTCCCCTTGGGGGAGAAAGAGCCGGGCGGCCGGGAAAGATGAGGTGGGGCGATACAAGGGGATGGTACCTCACCTTTACCCGGCCGCAACCAGCAAGCCGACTGCAATCCCGTGGGGAGATGGCGGCCGCTGGCAACATCGCTACCCTACATCAATTTCTAAAAAATGTCAACTACGAGCTAATACTATTGGTCTTTCGGCGAATTTCAAGAGCCAGAAAAACGGCAAAAATCATCATGCCCGGATAGAGCGACCACAAGTAGTGGTCAAAAAAACCCAGAATGGCAAGCGGAACCAGGAGCATGCCCGAATCCAAAAGCGGAATGGTGTAGAGCTGCCGCACGGCAATAAAAAAAATAAACGCCGTAATCAGCAGGACGCCGACAATGCCCAGTTCGGCCCACACGAGGAGCGGCACGTTGTGCACCGGCTGGTAGTGCCACGCATCGTGCCCGGGCGCAACATCTCGACGAACACCCAGCCCATAGTTCCCCGCTCCCACGCCGAGGAAGGGGTGTTGGCGGATGAGCTGCCAGCCCTCACTGATGCCGGACATGCGTTCGGCGTTCGAGCGGATGGTGAGCCGGTCATGGGTGGTGATGCGCGAAAAAAAGGGCTCCGGGTAAAGCCACGCAAAAAGGAAAACAGTGGCCACGGCAAGGCCGATGAGTGTTGTGGCATGCGCGCTCTCGCTGTCTGATACCTGTCTCACGCAGCGCCGGATAACGGTTTTCGCAACATCATAGGCGAGCACCACAAAAAACGCCAGCCACGCGGCGCGCGAGAATGTGGCGAGCAAGCCGAACGCGAGCAGAAAAAATGAGCCATAGGCAACGGCATCTCTGCTCGTGAACCGGCGCCAGCGCTCAAGCGCCAAAACGAGCGCGAGCACAAGCCACGCGCCGAGAATGTTGGGGTGCGGAAACGAACCGTAGGCGCGGAGCCATCTGCCGCTTGCGGTTTCAATCACCGAGGCGCCGAGCACATCTGCGGATTGGGATGCCATGCCGAGGATGGTAGAGCCAGGGACAACTTGAAAAAGGAACTGGCCGATTCCAATGATCGACTGAAGAACGGCGGACACAATCACGGTCCACGCAATGTGCGAAAACTGAATTGCGCCGGACGAGGAGAGGAGAAGCAGCAGCACCCCTTCAACGAGCACGAGCCAGTGCTCGAGCGCAATGGCGGGGTCGATTGACCAGAGCATTGAAACACCGGCCCACAAAACCAAAAGGAATAGCGCCCCGGCCGGTGAAAGAAACCGCTTGAACGAAAATCGAAAACGCGCCCGCGGCAGAGAAATGGCGGCCCGAATAAGCACCGCGACAATGACGATTCCGAGTAGAACCTCGGTAGCGTAGAGCGACTGCGTACCGTATTCCCAGTACCCGCCAGCAAGTTCTCCGGGCGCGAGAAGCCACCGTGATTGCCACGGTATGAGGAATACGAACGCCAATGTTCCGTACTGTATGATTTTTTCTACCATCGGCATGCTAGCGTGTAACCGCGGAGAACCGCTTCACAAACTGCTCGGCATGCGCCATGCGCGCATCGCGCACATGGAACTTGAGCCGCCCCTCCTCAACGCGCACGCGTGTGTCCCTGTTCAGGAGCGTCCGGATTGCTTCGGGAAATCGTTTCCTCTGCACCCACTCCGCAATCCCAGAAAACGGCGCGAGCGCCCATTCGAGGAGCGCGCGCGCCGGGTGAACCGCGCTTAGGCGGACGGTGCGACTCTGATTCGGAAAGGTCGGCCGGGCGTTCGGCAAAAATTCGGAAAGCCAGTCGGCGTTCGCCGCCCAAAATTTGGCGTAGTGCTCGCCCGCGTCGTAGAGGGGATAGAAGTTAGCGGCCCAATACGTAAAATCAACATCATGGGCGATCATTCGCCAGTCGCCCATAGCGGCATGGGCATCATCAATAAACGTCGTGATGCACAGCTTGTCTCGGTATCCTCCTTGGCCTGGACGGAGGTGCAGTGCGTGCAGTACGGACAAACAGAAGAGCCGGGCCCACCACACGCCGCCGCGTTTTGCTGAAATGACGAGGTCAATGTCGGATTCATAAGAAGCGTTCGCGTATGCGAGCGAATTGCACACAAAAATCCCCCGCACGAACGGAAGGCGCGAGAGCACGCGACCCACGCCGAGCGCGCGGGAATACTTTGCCTTTGCAAGCACATACCGCTCCGCACGAATGCCAAGTATGACATCGCGCCCACGGAGAAAGTAGAAACCATCTCTCTCGCGCACCGCCCGGCCGAGTACTTCGCTCTCGGCGAGCGCCGTCCTAACATCATGGAGTGACCAATGGCTTCCGCCACGATTGAGGAGAAAGCGGTGGAGTTCGAGAAACGTGAGGGGAAAATCAAAAATGTCGAAGTACACGAGAGTGGAGAGAATTGCCTGGTCGAGCTGCTGTGCCATAGCTCCGTAAGCATAACAAAAAACATGGCCGCTGGCCATGTTTTTTGTTAGAGCGCCCTTTTCAAATACTGCCCCGTATAGCTCCGCTTCGTTTTGGCAACATCATTGGGCGTTCCGACTGCCACGAGCTCCCCGCCCTCGTCCCCGCCCTCGGGCCCGAGGTCAATAATCCAGTCGCAGGATTTGATGACGTCCAAATTGTGCTCAATGATGAGCACGCTGTTGCCCTTGTCCACAAGCCGGTGCAACACGTGCAATAATCGCTCCACATCCGCAAAATGCAGACCCGTGGTGGGTTCGTCGAGGATGTAGAGGGTGCGCCCGGTCGCGCGGCGCGAGAGTTCGGTGGCAAGCTTAATGCGTTGGGCCTCGCCGCCGGAGAGCGTGGTCGCGCTCTGGCCGAGGTGGATGTACCCCAAGCCCACTTCGTGCAAGGTTTCAAGCTTGCCCTTGATGGCCGGAATGTGCTTGAAGAACGCAAGCGCTTCTTCAACCGTCATGTCCAGCACATCCGCAATGGTCTTGTCCCTGTAGTGAATCTCCAGCACCTGCGGGCTGTAGCGCTTGCCGTGGCACTCCTCGCAGTCAACATACACGTCCGGCAGAAAGTTCATCTCAATCCGCTTCACGCCATCGCCCTCGCAGGCCTCGCACCGGCCCCCCTTCACGTTAAAGCTGAACCGACCGGCCTTGTAGCCGCGAATTTTCGCCTCCGGCAGTTCCGTAAACAAGTCGCGGATGGGCGTAAACACGCCGGTGTAGGTTGCGGGGTTGGAGCGCGGGGTCCGGCCGATCGGGGACTGGTCAATGTCAATCACCTTATCCACGTGCTCAAGGCCGCGGATGGCCTTGTGAGCACCCGGCCGTTCCTTGGCGCGATAAAAATGCTGCAGGAGCGCACGCGCCAGAATATCGGTCATGAGCGTGGATTTGCCCGAACCGGAAACGCCGGTAATGGCCACCAACTTCCCGAGCGGAATGTCCACGTCAATGTTCTTGAGGTTGAATTCCGAGGCGCCGAGAATGGAAATCGCTTTCCCGTTTCCCTTTCGGTAGTGCTTGGGCGGATTGATGCGCTTTTTGCCCGAGAGGTACGCGCCAGTGAGGGACTTTGTAGAGCGTTTGATTGCCGCCGGGCTTCCCTCGGCCACCACCTCCCCGCCGTGCGCTCCTGCGCCCGGGCCAATGTCCACCACCCAGTCCGCCTCCCCGATGGTTTCCTCGTCGTGCTCAACCACAATCACGGTGTTGCCGAGGTCGCGCAATTCTTTCAAAGTCGCAATCAAGCGGGAGTTGTCGCGCTGGTGGAGACCGATGGAGGGCTCATCCAGAATGTACAAAACGCCGGTCAAAGCCGAGCCGATCTGCGTGGCGAGCCGGATGCGCTGGGCTTCGCCGCCGGAGAGCGTATGCGCCGCGCGGTCGAGCGTGAGGTAGTTCAACCCCACGTTTGCCAGAAACTCGAGCCGCGCCACAATTTCTTTCAGCACCAAGCGCGCAATGCTCATCTCGGTTTTTGAAAGCGGCGTTTTCACGCCCGAAAGCATGGTAAAGTAATCAAGTGCGGCATCAATGGAAAATGCCGTTACCTCGGCAATGCTCTTTTCGGCTATGGTAACGCCAAGCACTTCGGGCTTCAAACGGCGGCCCAAACACTTCGGGCATTCCCGTATGCGCATGTACGACTCGATTTCACGCCGGATGTAGTCCGAGTCCGTTTCCTGGTAGCGGCGCATGAGGTTCGGGATCACCCCCTCAAACTCGGTCTCGTACTCTTTTATCTTGCTGTCCCCTTCCGGATTTGAAACCGAGTACACCATACTGCCCGTGCCGAAGAGTATTGTATCCAGTTCTTTTTTGGAAAGATTTTTAACGGCCGTGCGGATGGAAAAGCCGTTCCGTTCTGCAACGGCCTCGAGAATGCGGAAGTACCACCCCTGGAACGAGGCGGTGCGGGACCACGGCCGAATAGCGCCCTCAGCAATGGAGAGCTTGGGGTTCGGAATCACGAGTTCCGGGTCAACCTCCAACTTGGTGCCCAAGCCCGTGCACTCCGGGCAGGCGCCGTGCGGAGAGTTGAAGCTGAAACTGCGGGGCTCCAGGGGCGGAAGGTTTATGTGGCAGTGCGGGCACGCGAGGTGCTCGGAAAACAGTATGTCCCCCCCTTTACTAAGGGAGGGATTCAGGGGGGGTGACGGGGAGTCCGCACTTGGTTCAGCAACATTCACCATCACCAGCCCGTCGCCGAGTTCCAGCGCGGTTTCAAGTGAGTCCGCGAGCCGAGAACGGTCGTCGGCTGTTGATTTTTCTTTGACGGTCAAACGGTCCACCACGGCCTCAATGGTATGCTTCTTTTGCTTATCAAGTCGTGCGTCCTCGGCCTCCTCAATAGGCATCACCACCCCGTCAACGCGCACGCGTGCGTATCCGGCGCGCGCGAGCTCGGCAAACACATGCCGGTGCTCGCCTTTCTGATCGCGGATGAGGGGCGAAAGAATCATAATTTTTGTCTCCGGCGCGAGCTTCCCAATCTGCCGCATAATCTGCTCCTTGCTCTGCTTGGAAATAACGCGGCCGCACTCGGGGCAGTGAGGCGTGCCCACGCGCGCGTACAAAACGCGGAGGTAGTCGTATACCTCGGTAACCGTGCCCACGGTT
>CAZBWF010000020.1:9680-11028 GCA_964495675.1 uncultured Gammaproteobacteria bacterium | reverse complement strand
ATCTACACCTTCGCAAACACTCTTTCCCTACACGACGCTCTTCCGATCTAAGTTAGCGCGTCCAGCAATGATTTTGATGTGCTCGTCGCAACCCCAGCCATTCTGGAAGGCCTAAAATTGAGCTCCAAGAAGCAAAACCTTGAATTGTTGGTATTTGCCTCTATCGAACCACTGCTCGCCATTCCGGACTACCGTTCGGGCGAACGCGCCTTATACCGGCTCAAACACTGGGAGATGCTTGCCCGCGAATTGGGGTTTGCGCGCATCATGCTGCAATCGTATGCTCCGGATTCCCGGCCGGTGCGCGCATTCGCGTGCGGGGAGTTTGAAACCTTCAGAGACGAAGAACTGAACAACCGAAAAGAGCTCAACTATCCCCCGTTTTCAAAACTCATTAAACTTTCTTACCGCGGCAGTGACGCGCGCGCAGTGGAAGAATTTAAAAAAAAGCTCAAACCCAAGCTCAACATCAGCGGCCCGTTTACCGATTCAGACAAACACCCGTCGCTCCTCATTAAACTCACGCCTGACGCCGACCTCTCACCACTTGGAACTCTCGGCCCGGATTGGATTATGGACCGGGACCCAGAGAACGTACTATGAAACTGCCTCTCGTATACTACCCTGATCCGCGGCTGAATGAGCCGTCAATAAAAATTGATGATGTTTTCGCTGTACAACAATTGTGTTCGGATATGGCCGACACCATGCTCGCGGAAAAAGGTATTGGCCTTGCGGCGCCGCAGATCGGGCAGAATATCCGTTTGGCTATAATTAACAAAGACGCTGACCCAACGCTTAAAGAGCATCTAATAATTATCAATCCCAAAATATTTTCCGCATCAACCGAAATGGATGAGGATTCAGAAGGATGCCTCTCTATTCCCGGAGTTGAAGGAACGGTTCCGCGCCACCGGAAAATAAAAGTGCGGTACACGGATGTGAACGGGCAAGAGCAAAAGATAAAAGCGACCGGGCTGTTCAGCCGCGTGCTCCAGCACGAGATAGACCACTTGGATGGCATTCTTTTTATTAAGCGCGCAATAAAAATCACGCGCGGGCACAAAAAGCTTGAACATCCGCTGTAATGGACAGAGTAACCATCACGTTTTTTGGAACTCCGGATTTTGCGGTCCCGGCCCTCAAGGCGCTCATCCAGGCGCCGTTTTGTGACGTGCGGCTTGTGGTGACGCAACCCGATAAGCCAGTCGGCCGTCACCATTCAACCTCAATTCCGTCACCCGTGAAGAAAGTTGCGGAGGGGCACGGAATTCCTGTAGTCACGCAACCACCCCCTAACCCCCTCCTGAATACAGGAGGGGGAACTCTCGGCATTCTCGGTGCCTAC
>CAZBWF010000020.1:0-9670 GCA_964495675.1 uncultured Gammaproteobacteria bacterium | reverse complement strand
CCCAAAAAATATTATAGACGCGTTCCCGCTTGGCATACTTAATATCCACCCCGCACTACTCCCCAAGTACCGCGGCTCATCCCCTATCCAAGCGGCTATTCTCAATCAAGATTCAGAGACCGGGGTGACCATCATGCAGTTGGATGACAAAATGGACCACGGACCTATTCTCGCGCAGGAAAAAATAACGCTTGATGCAACAGAAACAGCCGAGGTAGTGCACGACAAGCTCTCGGCTCTCGGAGCCGAACTTCTCATCAAAATCTTGCCTGACTATAGTGCCGGACGCACCGTGCCAAAACCACAGGATGAGAAGGCCGCAACGTACACGGAAAAACTGACCAAAGAAGACGGGAAAATTGATTGGACAAAACCGGCCGAGGAAATCCACGCGCACGTGCGCGCCATGAATCCGTGGCCCGGCGCGTGGACCGAATGGAAAGGCAAAAAATTGATTATCTGGGAAATGTCAGAATCAGGACAAATAAAAAACCTCCAGCTCGAGGGAGGCAAGCGAATGGCGATTGACAAATTTTTACGAGGTCATCCGGATTTTACCGCACCTTCTTCGTGACGGAAAACCCCAGATACTTCCCGGTAGCGAGCCGCGTCTGGGCTTCGATGGCCGGAATGGAGCCGAAGAGAATCATGTTCACCGGAAACAAAATCCACTGTAAAAACATATAGAAATAGCGGTATTTCTCTCCCCGCGGAGCCGGCGGCAGAAACACAATCGAAAGAATGGCGGTTGCAAACAATCCCACCAAGGCCGTGGTCAAGAGCCAATCCAAAACAGCCGGCGCGTTCTGGGCAATCACGGTTGATTGGGTCCCGCGGTCCGCAAACATGAGCGGCAATCGGCCGAGAATGATAATGAGAATCGGGGCTGTTGCCCATGAGTACATCCCTTCCGCCACGTTGAAAAAGTACTTGAATTTTTTGGCGAAAGGGATGCTTCTGTTGCCCTGAAAATGCCACACCATGTAGGGGAAGTGCTCAATCCCCCACGCCCACCGGCGCTGCTGCTTATACACGGCGACAAGCGAGCCCCAGAACGAACCGGTTTCCACGGTGTCCATGGACACCGGAACGTACATGGGCGTTACCGTGTAATCCCCGTGGTAGTGGATGAAGCACTGCAGAAAGATGCGCGAATCCTCGGTGACCAAATCCGGCTCCCAGAACCCCACCTCCACGAGCGTCTTCCAGCTCATGCTGTGGGAGGAGAAGGTAAACAAGCGTTCAGGCCGGGATAAATCGGTCAAGAGCCAAAATGTGGTGCCGTTCGAGATAGTGCGGGTGATGGGGTTGGATTGCCAAATGTTGTTGTTGAAGAGCGCCACGGGCTGGTAGCTCGTGCGGTGCGGTTTTACATGCGTTAAAAATTTGTAGGCGAGGTGCGCAAAATACTCACGGTGGACGACCGTGTCAATGTCGAACGTGGAGACAATGATGCGCTCGTACGGAATACCGAGCTTGTCAATTTCCTCCTTGGCGTGTTTGGCAGCCCACACGTTGTTGGAGCCCTTGCCCGGCTGTTCGCCGAGAAGATTCGCCGGATGCACCGTCACCCACAGCTTGTAAAAACGGCCCCCATATTTTTGGCGGATGCGCTCCGCAATTTTCAATCCGTTTTCCTTGTCCCGCTCTTCCACGCCGAGCGCCACCATGAATTTCTCCTCGGGATAGTTGCTTTCAAGAAGCCCCCGAAACGTAGCATCCAAAACTTCGAAGGGCTCTTTGTATGTGGGAAGAAAAATCAGGTGGTACATATCCTCCCAGCGCGAGCGAACATCATCCTTTGAAACGGGATTTTCTTGCTTGAGCTTTGCGAGCCAATCAATGCACGTATCCTGCCGAAAGCGGCGATAGGAATTGCCGAGGTAGATAAGCCAGTAAATGGCTTTCACGAGCCAGTACAAATCAAAGAGGATAATAATATAAATGGCGGCGAGTGGCGCCCAAAAAGAGAGGGCAAGAGCCCCAATGAACGTGCCCCACACGAGAGTCGCGGGAATAGTTTCGAGAAAGCGGTAGTAAGGATTATGGGAAAGGCGAGGCATACTTATTCCAGTTTTGCCAAAAGCCCCTTTACCCGCACGTGATTAAACATCTTCCCGAAAAACCAAGCTCCAAACAAGAGATACAGCACATTCAAGCCCGCAGCCCACCAGAGCGAAGAAAGCGGCATTGCCCCTCCGGCGAGAACGGCACGCATGCCCTCAAAAATATGCGTTAGGGGAAATGCAAGCGCAACCGGGTGAATCCACGCGGGCAGAATGGAGAGCGGATAAAACACGGCTACAACGGGCTGGAGCACAAAACTGGCCCCGAACGCCAAAACCTGCGCGTCCGTGCCGAACCGAAACACGACGCCGGTAATAAAAAGCCCCAAAGCCCATGCAAAAATAAGGAGCAGCGCGGTAAATGGCAAGAGCGAAAACCCAAGCGTAAAAATGTTAAACGCGTAGAGGAACCAGCTCATGGCGCTCATAACCACGAGCGTAATAATAACCTTGATGACGCCGATGATGATGGACGCAACCACAAATTCGGCGTTGGTCATGGGAGAAACATACAAGTTGACGATTGAGCGGCTCCAGATATCCTGCAGGTACGAAATGGCGATATCCTGCTGGGCGCGCTGAAAGAGCATCCAGAGCGTAATGCCTCCGAGAAAAAATCCCACAATCTGCGCCCCGCCTTCCGCGGATTGGCCCTCCCGCAGAAACACGGTAATGAATCCCCATACCGCGAGCGTTACCACGGGCCAATACAGAATGTCGAGCCACCTGGGCACGGACTTTTTCCAAAAATAGAGGTGGTGCAAGATGATTGCGTTGATGCGGTGCAGTTTCATAGTATCAGCCCCGAGCTATCTTTAAAAACACGTCCTCCAAATCCGGCTCCTCGATGGCAATATCCTTAATGTTGAAACGCGCGTCGTACATCTCTTTGAGGAGCGTTGGGATTGTCTCGTTTGCCGTTATCACATGGAGCACGCCGTCTTCCATGCTCCAGCTCACCTGTTTTTTGCTTAAAAACGATTCTAACGCTTCCGGAACCGAATCAAACTCAACGCGGAGCGTGTGGTCCGGAATGAGCTTGGTGAGTTTTGCGGGGGTATCGTTTGCCACGATTTCGCCCCGCGAGAGGAAAATGACGCGGTTGCACATGGCCTCGATTTCGGCCATGTTGTGAGAGGTGTAGAGCATGGCAATGCCGCGGGTGCGGTGCACTTCTTTGAGAATCTCGCGCATCTTGTGCGCAATGTCCGGATCCAAGCTTGAGGTCGGCTCATCGAGAAGCAACAACTCCGGATTGTTGAGGAGCGCTTTCACCACCATCACGCGCGTGAGCTGGCCAGAGGAGAGGGTGACTGCTTTTTTATTTTTTAAATCGTCCGCCTCGAACTCGCGCAATAATTTGTTGATGCGCTCATAGCCCGTTACCCCGTAGAGCATGGCAAACACCTTGAGGTTTTCCCACACCGTAAGCGAGCCGAATAAATACACGTACGCCGAAGTGAAATTCATCCGCTGGAGCACTTCCTCGCGGTTTGCAAACGCGTCCATGCCGAAAATGTTCACGGTACCGGCATTCGGGGTAATAATCTGCAAAAGAATCTGGATGGTGGTGGTTTTGCCTGCCCCGTTCGGGCCCAGGAATCCCAGAATTTCGCCCTTCTCAATAACAAAAGAAATCCCCTTCAGGGCTTGGAATTCTCCGTAGAATTTTTCGAGATTTTTGACTTCCAGCACCGTATTCATGTTGCCCGATTATAGCATAAAATAAGATAAAATCAAATAAAACAGTAGAGCCCTCGCAACGCGGGGGCTCTACTGGAATATACAAATTTATTCTCCGGCCAAATTCACGCCTTCGGAAACAAGGCGGATGGAGCCGCCTGCCGGAATCGCCGCAAGAATTGTTTCCGGCACGTAGCGGATTTCGCTCCAATCGTAGAGCAGCGCCTCAAAATCAAGAGCCGAGAGAATGGGGCGCTTTGCCCCGTCCGCAACAACGTATACAGCCGAACCCTCGCCTTTCACCAGCGTCCCATCCGGATAGGTAAACGGACTGCCGGACGAAAGCACAGCAAACGCCGCAGTCGAAATAGTCCAAACATTCTTAAACTTGAATGCGTTCTGGTGGAATATGTCGGATGACGGAATAAGCCGGCCAGCGCCATCCTCCACGTAGTACACGGCGGGATTGCCCGCAAGCTTCACCAAATCTCCGCTGTAGAGCGTTTCAGCGTCCGTAACGGCGGCAAGCCGCGCGTAATCGGCAAGCAAACCCGCTTCAACCTCGACCACGTCGCCAAAGCGATACCCCCGGCCCAAGAACACTTCTTCAGAAACAATCGGCGCAATGCCGCCCGACGTAGCAACGCGGTATACGGCCGGCTCTCCCGCAATTTTTACGAGGGCGCCGCCCGCAAACGTTACCTCGCTCCCCTCTTCGTACAAATCGAGCTGGCGCGTGGAGGGAAGCGCAATAATATCGTCCCAGTTGAAGCGCGATTCAAAAATTGCGGCCGAACGAATCAGGTGTTTTTTGCCATCCGCAATGTGCCAAACAGCAGGCGCGCTCGGCGCTTTCAAGAGCGTTCCGTTCGGATATGCGCCAACCCTAGAACCCGCAATTTCGCCGCTATCAGCCGAAGGTGGCGTGGTTTCGGTTGTGGGCGTGCCGCTGAAGCTGATGATGGCAAACAGCGTAAAGTGAGTGGTGTCCGCGGTCACCGTGCGGCTTGCGGCGTTGACTATGGAAGGCAGGGCAATCCATGCTCCGGTTGCAGTGTTAAAGTATGCAACGCGGAGCGTGGTCGCATCGCGGGCGCCGAGTTGCGTTGCGGTATACCCAAAGGTAAGGGTAACCGGCGAGCTGAATGAGGTCACGGCCAATCCGCCGGAAGTTGCCTCAAGCTTAAAGAGACCGTTGCCCACAAAGCTCCCGACCGAAGATGAAAGCGGAGCAGATGCTTGCTCGCTTGCCGTTGTCTCGGAAACTGTAATAGTGGTGTTTGCGCTGAACGTGCCCGCATCCGCGCTTACGGTAGCCGACGCTCCGCTTGAAAGTGTGGTGGTAAGCGTTCCGCCGCTTGAGCTGATGGAGCGGGAAGAGGATGTCGTGGAAGGCGCAGGTGTTCCGCCGCCTCCCCCGCCGCCCGAAGAGGGTGGCGGAGCAATAACCGCGTTCTGCTGGGTCTGGACCGTTGCCTGATTACTTACCGCATAGCAGTTTCCGGCTGCATCGCAGATGTAGATAACGCCATAGTAGTTGGTTCCCGCGGAAAGGCCCGAAAGCGCGTAGGAATTGGTGCTCGCTCCTGCGATACTCACCAAAGTGCCATTAGCGCTGGTAACGCCGCTTGCCGTCCCCCAGTAGAATTTGTATGCGGAAAAATCGCTGGCGGTGTACGTGGGCGTCCAGCTCCACGTTGCCGAGGTCTGGCCCGTAGCCGCTCCCGCAAGAGTGGAAATCGCGGGTCCCGGCGTTGCCGTATCAATGGTAAACGTTCCATTGCTTGTGGAAGCAAGCGAGAGGTTGGTGTAGTCCGTGGCATTGCTCACCGTTATGGTCGCGGTTCCGTCAACGTAGGCCGCACCATCCTCTTGGTTCACGGTGTATGCATACGTCCATGTTGTCCGGGAACTGCCAGAAAGAGTCAAATCCGTTGCCGCGATATCGGTTGTACCCTGCTGATTGATGGCGATTTTCGGCGTTGTTGCAATGGGTTCGTTAAAGGTTACGGTAATAGTGAGAGCTCCTGTTTTAGCGGAGGTAACGGTTGCGCTATTCTGGGTGTACGTAACCGTAGCAGTTGGCTGGGACGTATCCTTGGTCCACGTATCGAGCGCCGTGCGGCTGCCTTGATTTGAGAGCGGATTTGCGGAAAGGTCAAAAATACCGCTGCCCGCAATGTGCACGTAGAGCGTGTTTGCGGATTGTCCCCACGTCGAAATGGTGTTGATGTCCGCTTGCGCGAGAGTAAATGTTACCGTGGTGCTGTCAGTGGCGGAAACCGTTGCAGTGGCAAGCGTCAGCGAGTTGCCCCCACTTGAAGCATCCGCAAGCGTAATCTTGCTTTTGTCGGTTGCGGAAACGTCGATGGTTTCGTTGAAATTAAGCGTCAAAACGCCGGTTGTGTGATTATACGAATTCGAGCCCGTTGACATAGTCGGCGGCACGCCGTCTGTTACGGTGTAGCGCACGGTTTCGGTTGCGTCCGCATTTGTGGTGAGCGTGTTGCCGCTTGCGGTAACGGTGACCAGTACCCAGTACGCCCCAACCGCCTGCAGGGCCGGAATTTTAAGGTTGCCCCCGGAAATGGAGGTGTCAGTAATGGTGGCGCCGGTCAAATCCAATGCAGTGCCGTCCGAAAGCGCTACGGCCGAAGTGCCCGTAAACCCATGCCCCGCAATTGAAATGGAAACCGCGCTGGTGTTGGCATTGCTCGATGGAGTCACGCTCGTAACAATCGGACCCGTGGTAACGGTTGCCGTATCGGATGTCGCCGCCGTATCGGTCGTAAAAGTAAGATTCAGCGTGTGGTTGGTGCTTAAACTGGAGCCGGACGCAACCGTGGCCGTAAAACGGATAACCGCGTTGCTGTTCGTGTTAAAATTCCAAGAAACGGTCTGCCCCGAAGCGCTTGTTGTTGCGGAAGGGTTTGAAAACGTGGAGCTGACATACGTCAAATCCGCGGGCAAAGTAATGCTGAAACTCCCGGCAGACGTGTTGTTGCCAAACATTTGAAATTCAAGCGTTTCGCCGGGTTCGGCGCGAACCGACGCGGCAAAACTGCCGCCGGTATTTTTTACGCGCAATTGCGGCGCTGCCTCGGCCTGCGCGGCAAGCGCAAGCGACGCAAAAAACGCGGTTGCAATAACAAGGGTCTTGATTGAATGGTTCATATGCATTAATTAACGGTGAGCCGCACTTCCTGCACCTCGCCGCCCACGAGGAGCGTATAGGCCCCTGCGGGCAAAGCACCCGGAACCTCGGCGGTCAGCACGCGCTGATTAATTGCTTGCGCGTTCTCCAAGGCAAACACCTGCTTCGATTTGTTCTCCCGCAGAGCAAACTGCGCGTCCGGAGTCAAGCGTATGCCCTGCAAAACAATGGTACGCTTTTGCCCCGCGGCCACAACCGAGGGTGTTGCGGCCACAATAACCGCACGGCCTTTTGAGGGCAAAATCTCAAAGCTCAACGCATCGCGGAGCGTTTCCCCGGCCGCGTTCACAAACGCAACAGAATAGGTCCCCGGCAGAAGCCCGGCCGGAATACCGGCCTCCAAAAGATCGTTTGAAACAAGCCGCCATGCAAGGGCCTTTCCGGTCTCCGCAAGGTACAGTCCTTTCACGCCCTCCAAATCATCGCCCGCAACAACGACACCAGTTCCCAAATCCTCATATGCGGAGCGCGGATTCATGCCAAATACCTTCGGAAGATAAAAATGAGAAGCCGGCTCCGCAGTGCGGCCGCGCTCAAGGGTTGAGGAAAGCGTTGCCACGGCGCGAGCCGTACGCGGCGAAAACCCGCCGCTGAATGCGGTTACCGCGCTCTCAAGGAGCGGCGCCTCCTCCGAGCCGAATGCGATATTTTCCGCAACGTGCGTTTGCCATTTCAAATCAATGAACTCGCCAGGCGCAATTTGAGAAAGCGTGATGCCTTCGTTGAAAAACGCTCCGGCACGCTCGTCCGCGTTTGATTCGCCGATGCCGAGCGCAACCGAGGCCAAACTTCCCGCTCGGTACGTCCCCTCGGCGTATACCGAGGATTGCACGCGCACGTCGCGGATGGCCTCCGCATGCTCCGGAGCAAGGCGCACGAGCACAAAGTGCTCCAGCACGTCTCCGGGCACCGCTGTGGTCGCAATCTCCCACTCGATTTCCTGTGCCGAAAGGTTGCGTATTTTCTCGGCAACTTCAATCGGCAACCGCGTGCGCGCCTCATCCACTTCCCGCACTGCAAAAACCGCAAGAACGGCTATGCCGAAAATGGATGCGATGATGACTGCGCGGCGGCGCAAAAATCCGTAAAACTTCATACTTAGATTATAAAGAGCTGAATAGTATAGGTTACCACGCCGCCGCCGGTCGCCTCGTTGTCGTCTGCTGTCACGGTAACGGTTTGACTGCCGGTTCCGCCATTGGCAAAGTAGGTAAAAGTAACTGTCACGCCTGTTTGCGTACTTGACACCGGCGTTGCCGGCGAAGGCGCAACAGAAATCGAGCCGCTTGAGGGAGTGGCCGTGTAATCCAGATTATTGTTGTTGACATCCGTGAGCGTAAAACTAATCACCTGCGTTGCCCCGCTTGATACCACAATGGTTTCAGTCGGCGTAATGCCCGTAATGGTGGGGTTGGTTTCCGGATAGGGCACGTTCGCGGTCACGCCCACGCCACCATCGGTGATTACCACGGGAATTGTACGGCTGTCGGTTGCGGTTGTAAACCCATCAGCGCCAGTTTCAATGGTCACATTGTAGTTGCCGGACGATGCCGGGTTTTTGGTAAACGCTACCGTCACCGTTACCGTGTTGCCGGCCGTGAGTGTGCCGGAGGCCCAGCCGAGCGTCAAAATATTCGTAACGTTATTCAAATCACTGTTCTGCACGCCATTCCAGGTAACGCCGCCGCCCGAAACCGAAACATCGGCGGACGCAACCACGTTGGTGAGGTCAAACTGGCTCGCGTAGGTGATTTTCAAATCCCCGGGAGCAGTAATGTTCGTTGCGGGCTTAAAAGTGATGGTCTCCGTCACGCCGGTTTTTGCGGGTTTGTGGTTGGAAAGCGCAACCGAAACAGCCGTGAGGTTTGCCGCGCGAGAGGCAGACACGCCAAACATAATCGCCAAAGCGACAGCAAAAAGCGCAATATGTTGTTTAGAGAGTCGCATCATGATTGTCTTGCTGTTCCTCCGCAAGCTCCTCGCGCAGCTCGCGCTTGAGCTTTTCACGGGAACGGGTGCGGAAAAATTTAATCAAAACGATGAGTAGTGCAAGCCCTGCCAGAACGGGAAGAATAATCATCCACGGAATAATCCAGAAGCTCACTGATTGCTTGGGGAGCTTGTTGTCCCCAAAAGCCACATCCAGCTCCGCGGTGTAGCGCCCGAATCCTATGCCCCGCCAGGCCAGTTCCCGCTCTCCTGCCTCGTTCAGTGCCGGCGAGCCGTAGCCGCGCCAGGAGGCCGTAAACACGCGGCTCGACTGCGGGAGCACGTTGCCTCCGCGGTCGTTGATTGGAAGGTAATCGACAAGCTTGGTTCCGGTGTACGCGCCAGTTTCTGTTTGTGTAATTTCTTCGCCCACGCGAGAAAGCGTAGTGCCAAACATGTTCTTGAGCGTAATGGTGCCCTGCGGCTTCACGTGCACATTGCCCGTGTTCGTAAAACGAACCGCGAACGTCAGTGGAAAGTTTGAGAACACGGATTTTGGCTCGCGTAAGGCAACCAAATCCGCTTCCGTGCCGAACGGATACGCCCCGAAAGCAGTCACCTCTCCCTGTTCAAGCACCTCGCCCGCAACGCGGACCAAGAGGAGCACGCCCACTTTCTGTTCAACCGCAATGGTGCCGGACTGTTCGGTTACCGGCGAAAAAAAGATAGTTCCAAAGTGTCCGCAGGCTTCGGCGTTCTCCGGAATCCTGACGGTAAA
>CAZBWF010000019.1:4010-11274 GCA_964495675.1 uncultured Gammaproteobacteria bacterium | reverse complement strand
CGCCTGAACACGTCTTCCAAATTTTGCTGCTTCCGGTAGAGCTCCAGGAGCCCCCAAGTATGTGAAACCGCGGCTCGGTACACGAGCTCGCGCCCGTCGCGCTCGCCCGTAATTTCTATAGTGAGTCCGTATGCCTCTCCGGGCTCCTCATCCGCAAACGAAACCGAGCTGACCTCGGGGAATGCGGAAAACGCGCTGCGGATGGCTTCGCGAGGCGCGCGCAGTTTTGCGTACACCACCTGGCGCCCCGCGGTCTGCGCGGTCAGCTCGCCGGTGGTGCCCTGCGCCACAATGCTCCCCTGGTTGATGATAACCACCCGCGAGCAAGTTGCCATAACTTCTGGCAGAATGTGCGTGGAGAGAACAACGGTTTTCTCCCGCCCGATGCGTTTAATTAAATCCCGGATTTCCACAATCTGGTTTGGGTCAAGTCCGCTCGTGGGTTCGTCCATAATCAGAATGTCAGGATCGTGCACCATTGCCTGTGCCAGACCCACGCGCTGGCGGAATCCTTTGGAAAGTTCGTCTATGGTCTTGCCGAACACGCTCGAAAGGCCGCATACATCCACCATGCGCTTGATGGCATCGCGGCGCTTGGCCTTTTCAATTCTCCGGGCGGCGGCCACAAAATCCAGATATTCATGCACTTTCATATCGGTATAGAGCGGGTTGGTTTCGGGAAGATACCCGATTTTTGCCCGGACAGCAAAGGAATCGTCCACCACGTCCAAATCATACACCTTAACGGTTAAGGAGGTGGGTGAAATAAAGCCGGTGATGATTTTCATGGTCGTGGACTTGCCGGCGCCGTTCGGACCCAAAAACCCGAGCACTTCTCCATCGCGGACGTCAAAATTCACGCCAGAGAGCGCCGTGGTCTCCCCGTACTGCTTAGTGAGATTTTGTACTGAAATCATAAAATGATATCCCTCACCGAGATATCATTATACCAAACACAGCCCCACATTCAACAGGGCGTCTAGAATAAGTCGAAAAACTTGTCGAAACGCCGCACAAACCGCCATATCTTAACCCCCGCCCAGAGCGAAGCAAGGCCAATCAGCACAAAGAAAAACGCGGCCAAGAGAATTAAAAGTCCGGGGTAGAAAATAACGAGTACGCCCAAAGCCATGAGCAATGCCCCCTCCACGAGGAGATACCAGTAAAGCCCGTGCACGGAGCGGCGCGCCTCTCTGATGATATGGAGCTTGTCCATGCGTATATTCTACCACTAAATTTCGTTTGAGTCCAAAATAATGGTGGTTGGCCCGTCGTTATGAATCTCCACATCCATGTACCCCCCAAACTCACCGGTTTCTACCCTGATGCTATAACCCCGGATTGCATCAATCACCTTTTCATAGAGCGCTCTCCCCTTCTCCGGGTCGGCCGCTCCGATAAAGCTCGGCCTGCGGCCCTTTCTGGCATCCCCATAGAGCGTAAACTGCGAAATGAGGAGTATTTCGCCCTTACTATCCAAAAGCGAGCGATTCATTTTGCCCGAATCATCCTGAAAAATTCGGAGATTGGCGATTTTTTCGACAAATTTCGGCACCACCGATTCCTCGTCGTCCGCGCCCACGCCGAGCAGTATAGTTAAGCCGCGGCCGATACTGCCAATTATTTTCCCGCCAACAGAAACGTTTGAAGACGAAACGCGCTGGAGAACAGCCCTCATGAGGATGTGGCCCCTTTTAAAAGCTCGCGAAACACTTTGTCCGCCTTCTTTTTGAGCGATACAACATCGTACACCGCCTCGAGCACCGGCAGGCGAAGCCGCTCGCGCAGCGCGAGCTTATGGAACGCCTCGGCGGCTAGTATTCCCTCGGTCGTTTCGCCAATTGCGCTCGCGGCCTGTTTTGGGGTTTTACCTTTCCCCAAAAGTTCTCCCAAGCGCCGATTGCGGCTGCCGGCGGCAAAGCTGGTGGCAATGGTGTCGCCGAATCCTGCACGGCCGTATACTGTTTCCTCGGCGCCGCCAAGCTTCCAAATAAGCCGCGAGGCCTCGCGGAAGCCGTCGGTGAGCACCCAAGCGCGCGCGTTCTCGCCAAGCGACAGCCCATCCATAATCCCCGCGCATATCGCGAGCGTGTGCTTGGCGACGCCTGCAAGCTCAACGCCGACACTATCGCGCGTTTCGTACACGCGGAACCATTGATTGTTGAGAGCCGCGAGCGCGCGCTTACTGTAAGCGTTTGCCTGTTTCGAGGCGAGCATGGCCGCGGTGGGCTTCTTATCTGCAAGTTCCGGCGCCAGCGTGGGACCCGAGAGGGCCATAATTTGATTTTTAAAGCTTCCGGGCAATGACTCCTCTAAAACATCCACCATGGTCTTGAGAGAAGCGGCCTCAAGGCCCTTAGATGCAACCACAACCACGGCAGTCCGCGTGAGGTGATTCGCAACCTGCCGTGCAACCTCCCGCACGGCCTCCGAGGCAACCGCAAACACCACCACATCAGCTCCGAGCACGGCTCGTGCCAGAGAGAATTCCGAAGAAACGGAAGCCGGAAGCGCAATGTTCGAAAGCGAGCGCGGATTCTTGCGCCGCTTGGCAATCCCCTCCACCACCCGCTCCTCAATATCCCAAAACGTAACCGAAAAACCGTTCGACGAGAGCACGACGCCCAGCGCCATGCCCATGGCCCCTGCCCCCAAAACCGTTGCTTTCACCTGCGGCATAGAAATACACTTATTGTTGCTGAACTCTCACTGCCACCTCTACCTCATCCGTAAATATATCACGAATTCCGGCATTCAAAAAGTACCGCATCCCATCTTCGCGGTTCACAACCCCCCCATACACCCGGAATCCCAAGCGCTTATAAAACTGCGCCAGCTTCGTGAGTCGATTCTGTGAAACGAGGAGCTTAAAAATCCGCTCGCTCCAAGGGATTGCGTCGAGCCAGCCAATAAAAACCGCATAGCTTTTCCGCGGTGGACGGACATACGAAAGCAAGGGCGCCATCAAAAGCTGGCACACCTTGAGCTTTGGGTAGCGCGATTGGGCGCGAAGTGCCGTGCCGATGTTGTTGAAAAAACCAATAAGGTGCACGGACTCCCAAAGGTTGCGTTTTTCAATCTCGGAAACCACCTTGTTCAAAAGCTCGACCGAGTCGGACTTGAGCTCAAGATACGCCGGAATCCGCTCCTTGTGAATATACTCAAACAGCGCCTCCCCAGAGAGGATTGTTCCGGGGGCATCGGACAGCGCATCGTGGCTCACCACCACAGTTCCGTCCGGCCCCAAGCGCACGTCGGTTTCAATGGCGTCCGCTCCGGCGGCGAACGCCGCCTGAAAAGCGGCAATAGTGTTCTCTGGTGCTTCTTTTGCGTAGCCGCGGTGCGCAATAATCATGGTATGTGAATGCTTGTGTACACTGCTCGGGGACAGGGATTCGAACCCCGGTTACCAGGGCCAGAACCTGGTGTCCTACCGCTAGACGATCCCCGAGCACTATACACAATGTCACTGTTCGATAACCGCTCCTTTAAAAATTTCGAGCGCGGTTTTTACCAAAATTTCTTCGTCGCTCGCCGCGGTCTTGACCGAATCATTGAGCGAGGTTTCAATGCGGTACTTAGTGCCGTACACTTCGGACATAATCCGTTCAACCACGTGGCGGTTTTCTGCCTCCTGCACCTTTTCCTGCTGGAGACGATATTTAAAACCGAGCTCCACAATCTCTCCGCGCACCGCAACCGGCGCCGCTACTCCCAAAATAAAATTGAGCGCCGTGCTCTTGTCTTTCACCCTCGTCAGCACCTCTCCCCAGCCATCTAATATGTCCGCGAGGGAGTGGTTTTGATTGATTATACTGGCTGTTTGCGCGCTCTGTTCATTTTTTTTTACCTCACTATCCTCTGTTGTATTCGTATCGGTAATTTCTTGCATCTTGTTTCTTGCATCTTGTTTCTTGTCCTCACAGATTTCCACCACCGCAAGTTCGAGGGGCAAGGCGGGCATGTCCGCAAAGAGCTTCATCTCTTGCGCCGCCGAAAGGAGCCCTGCAACAATAGTCCGTATCCGCGCCACGTCGCCCTCACTCGCCATAGCTGAAATCCGCGCAACCTCATCCGGACCATACGAAAGCGCGAGGTGGCTTGCATCGCCAGTTGCTGCGCCAATGAGTACATTCCGAGCAATCTCCAAAACGTCCGAAAGCAGAACATCTATGTTCACGCCCGCTTCCTCGAATGTGCGGAGTTTGGCAAACGCTGCCCGCGCGTCGCCGCGAACGAGAAGTTCAAGCCATGAGAATGCATTCGAAAACCCGGCGGTGGGCAAAAACATGCTGGCATCCTCAAGGCCAATCTCTTGCTTGCCTATGGAGAGTATCTGCCCGAGCAAACTTTCCCCGTCCCGGAGCGCGCCTCCCGAACGCCGGGCAATTTCGGCGAGCACCTCTCGCGCAACCGTCACCCCTTCGGCACGCGCGAGAAGGGCGAGGCGTTCGGTAATGTGAGCAATGGCGAGCTTGCTGAATGAAAAGTGCTGGCAACGTGAAAAAATCGTATCCGGAATTTTATGGAGTTCGGTCGTGGCCAGAATGAACACCGCGTGTGGGGGCGGCTCCTCAAGCGTTTTGAGGAGCGCATTCCACGCCTCAGTGGTGAGCATGTGCACCTCGTCGATAATGTACACTTTGTATGCGGACGAAGCCGGCACGTAACGCACGTGCTCGCGGAGCTCGCGCACCTCGTCAATCCTCCGGTTGGAAGCCGCGTCAATTTCAATGAGGTCCGCACTCGCCGCCTTGGCGATGCGCTGGCAGGAGTCACACTCATTGCATGATTCGCCGCTCTCGCGGCGCCGCTCGCAGTTTAACGCTTTGGCAAAGAGCCGCGCCACCGAGGTTTTTCCGGTTCCGCGGGGGCCGGAAAAAAGGTACGCATGCGCGGTTTTGGCCTGCTTGAGCTCCTCGAGAAGCACGTGAGTGACGCGCTCCTGCCCCACCACTTCCGAGAATGTCTTGGGCCGATATTTTCGGTAAAGGGTTGCCATAGCGACTATTAGTGTAAACCAAATCGCCCCCAAAATCAACCGACCGAGCCGCTCGTGAGCGGCTCGGTCGAATAGTAATGTATCGCACGATTAAATTAAAGTAAATCCGCAGTCGCCTTGTCCAGCTGATCAACCGAGTGTGACGAGAGGTGCTTAATCACGTTCTCAACGGCCGCCCAGGTGGACTGCTTGTCCACGGGCACGAGCACCACCACCTCATCGCCGACTTCGCCCTTGTAGTAGGTAATGGACGCCGCAAGCACCTTGTAGGTGTGCCCCTGCGAGAGCACCGAGTACTCGCCGGTATCATCATCTTGCAGGAGCGTACTGCGCACGCGCTTGCGCTCCACCGGACCGATTTGTTTATAGATAAACGTGCCGTCCTCGGCAATGGTGAGCTTTAAAAGATCCCCTTCCACCAGCTTGGATTTAGATGCGTAATTAGCAGGCACGGTATAGATTTTGCCGTCACTACCAACCATATTCACGCCGTCGAAAACCCCCTCAACCACCTCGCCCTCGGCGTCCGGCGCTATTTTGGGCTTGGTTGGAGTAAGTTCAATTTTTTCTCCCTGCTCAAGCTTGGCAAGCATGCCCTTGATGGTTGCGAGCTGTTTTTCCGTGCGCTCCAGCATCTGCTTGAGCAGTACCACTTGATTCGAACTTTGCATAGTCGCTCTGTTTGCTGTTTATTTTTGGTTTTCACCAGTATAGCACAAATGCGGAGGCGCGACAACTACCCAAAACGTTCGCCGGGCTGCGCCACATTCTCCGAGGGGCTCCTGCCGAGCTCCATGCGCCGAATAATATCCGCCTCCACAACACGGCGCTCCACTCCATACGTAATCCGCGAATACTCTTTGAGCCGTACGGCCCCCTCCTCACTGCCGGGCTTCGGCGGATAGGTCTGCATTTGGAACGGCTTGGAGGGAGTGTTGTCAATGAGGAGCTTGACATACGCATGGTACTGCTCAATGTTAATGACGTCATACTCGTTGAACACCGGCGCAAATTCCTTTGCAATAATTTCCGCATCCTCCACTCCTATCTTAAAGCTCACCATGGTCCCGACGTTGCCGAACACCGCATCACGAATTTTCGTGTTTCCCTTTTCGTCAACCAATTGCCCAACATACTGGTGCGCAATGGTCAAATCGAGCCGGTACTTGCGCGCCTCGGAAAGAATGGTGGCAATGGAATCCGTGACAAAATTTTGAAACTCATCGATGTAGAGGTAGAAATCGTGGCGCTGGCTCTCTGGCATGCCCGCACGGCTCATGGCTGCCATCTGGAGTTTGGAAACGATAATCAATCCGAGAAGCGCGCTGTTCACCTCCCCCACCCTGCCTTTTGAAAGATTTACGAGTAAAATTTTCCGGTTGTCCATAACATCGCGGAAATCGAACGCGCTCTTTGGCTGGCCGATGATATTGCGCATCATTTCGTTCTCCACGAACCTTCCCACCTTTGAAATAAGGTATCCGAGCATCTCTGACTTGTGGAAGTCGCTGGTTTTTGCCATTTCCTGCTCCCAAAAGGCCCGCACTGTCGGATCCGTGAGTTTGGCAACCTTGTACTTTTGGTACGCCGTATCCGTAAACATGCGAGGTATGTCAATGATGGTGCCGGGGTGCTCCTTGTCCGCCATGAGCGTGAGCATCACGTTGCGCATGTTGTGCTCGAACATGGGGCCGATGACCTCCGGCGGAAAGAGCTTCATGAAAATGGCGAGCATCTCCTGCACCGCAAAATCCTTCTGGCTCTCGTCGCGGTACTCCAGCATGTTCAAGCCCATGGGCCGCTCCGCGTCGCCCGGGTCAAAGTATATCACGTCGCGGGTCCGGCTCTCAGGCACGTAGGAGAGCACGGTGTCCACCAAATCGCCGTGCGGATCGATGACACACACGCCTCTCCCCTCCTCGATATCCTGCCGAGCCATATTGGACAAAAGCGCAGATTTGCCCGTGCCGCTCTTGCCGATAATGTACAGGTGCCGACGGCGGTCATCCTCTTTGAGACGCACCACCGCGTCCTCGCCGCGGTATACGCTGTGCCCGAGCACAATCCCCTCGTTCGGCAGATTCACGGGAACCCCGGACTGCTTGGCCACGAGCCAGAGAATGTTGGGAGTTTCGGTTCCGGGAAGCGGAAAATGAAAAAGGGAAGCCATTTCTTCGGTATTGAGAATTATGCTGCGGCGCTCACTGAAACATCGGTAGATAAAATCGTTCACAACAACGGTGAGGGTTCGCGACACCTCGT
>CAZBWF010000019.1:0-4000 GCA_964495675.1 uncultured Gammaproteobacteria bacterium | reverse complement strand
AGGTAGCAGCATGCGGCAGCGCACAGTGACCGTACGGTAGATAAAATCGTTCAAAAACCCCCTGAGGTTTCGCGAAACCACGGGTTGAAACGCATTGCCGTACTCGTACCCCGCGTACTGTGAAAACGAATTAATAATGCCGGAAAGCTCGGCAGCGGCTTTACTCTCGGTTTCGGCCGCGACCACAATCCTGATGTTTGCCTCAAAACCGCTCTTGCCTGATTTTGCCTGAATCCGGGCCACGGCCTCTTCTTCGAACTGGGAAAGCCCCACAAATTGACCCTGACGCGCCGGTGAATCAACTCCCCCGCCGTCTCTGCCGGAAACGAGGCCGCGCACCACGCCGCCGGCAATCGAACTGGTCGCAATCTTAATTGCGTCCGAGAGATCTTTTCCTTGCCGGACCTCGCGGGCCAAGTTGTTTCCAGCCGCGTGCCAGCGCGGGTGCGCGCTCCTGACCACAAACTGAATGGCCGCGCCGCCGCGCGCCTCATCCCTGAATTTTGAGAGGGCGTTCGTGAGCGCCGAGAGCGGGTCCGCCTCCATTTCCTGGTATGTCCGGATGGGAAACAGGTATGATTTTCTAAACGTGAGCGCGGCGGCGCGGATAGCCGAACGCGGGGTGAAAATGTTGTAATCCTGCCGTTCCTCAATGACACTCTCCGGGTACTGGGCCTGAATCTGCTGCTCCACAAACTGCCGGAGGTGATCGGGCACCGTAACATAGAACGAAATCACGCCCTCGTCCGCCACAATCTCAAACGCAAAATGATCGCGGCGGCCCAGAAACCATGCAACAAGCCCGCGCTCCGCGCGCAAACCCGCCAAATTCGCCATGAATGATTCAATCGGAGCAATCAACTGCCTCGGCTCGGGGTGGTAGGACTGATGCTCGACTTGGAGCGACTCTTTCGGCAAGAGCACTCGAAGCGTCAGCATTTCAAATGGATTGAACCGATTCCAAAGCCGCCTGCCAAAAAACCGAAGCAGGTAAGCGAGCGCCGCGAGAACGACGATTGCCACAATCACGGTGCCCACAATGCTCGCGGATTCATTTTCCAAAATGAGCGAGGGGTCAACGGCAACCGCCGGAGCGCGGCCCTCAAGGCCGTAATCAATGTTTGCTTGGGCTAAAAATATTTCCATCCTATCCCCCGCGTGTTTTACGTGCAATTGCCATAATCCTGTCTGTTTTAATTTTTGATTCTTGCTCCAGAAAAAACGCATTCACGCCCGGAATTTTTTCAAGCCACGCACGCAAGAGGATTAACACTTTCTTGGCAGCCGCCTTACCGCTCTCAACAAGCTGCTCAATGGCAGATGCCGTTTTTTCGCCTTCCCGCTTAACCGATTCCTGAACAGCGGCCGGGAGCGTTGTGTACACGCTCTCAATGCCCTCTGACATGATTTTTTCAATCTCCACGAGGCGCTCTGATTTCGTCCGAGGCAAGGGCACCCGCGCAATAAGGGGCTCAACGTATTGCATGGGCTTGGCCGGCGCCGGCTTGGGCGCTTCGCGAACCTCGGCCGGACGCACCGCTTCGCGGGCTGGTTCCATCTCGCGCAAGGGTTCTGGCTCTCGCTTTTTTATACCTGCCTCAAAAACAGCCGCCAGCTCTTCTGCAGTAAGCTTGGGCAACGGCTCCTTAAATTGCGGCTTGTCTAGTGCCATGTGAGATGTATTATACCACATTTTAACCAAACTTGACCAAAAGCAACTTTATTGCTATCCTGTGTTCATTATTCCACTGAATCATTAAATTTCTATGGCACATAAAAAAGCTGGCGGTTCAACAACTAACCTGCGCGATTCCCAAGGACAGCGCTTGGGCGTTAAGCTCTATAGCGGCGAAAAAGCAAAGAGCGGCATGGTAATTATTCGCCAGCGCGGCACCGCTTTCCGGGCGGGCGCAAACACTCGCCGCGCAAAAGATGATACGATTTTTGCCACTGCCGCAGGTACGGTTGCATTCAAGAAAAAAATGCACCGCGGCTACGATGGCAAGCTCAAAAACCGCACCGAAGTGAGTATTGCATAACAAAAACGGCCCGCCGATTCGGCGGGCCGTTTTTGTTACCGTTTGAGACAGGCCTCAATGAACGCCCGGAATAGCGGATGCGGCCGCAGGGGGCGGGATTTGAACTCCGGATGGAACTGCACGCCCACGAACCACGGATGGTTTTCCAGTTCCACAATTTCAACAATGTGCCCGTCCGGGGACGTGCCGACAATCGTGAGGCCCGCTTTTTCGAGTTGCTCGCGGTATACATTATTGAATTCGTAGCGGTGGCGGTGGCGCTCCTCGATGCGCGCTTCGGCGTATGCCCGCGCCACCTTTGAACCCGGCTTGAGCTTGCACGACCAGCTCCCGAGACGCATGGAGGCCCCATACTCGCGCTCGAGCAACTTCTTTTCCTGGTCCGGCATACTATGAATAACCTGATGCTTGGCTTTTTCATCAAACTCCTGCGAAGATACGGAATTGTCGCCGAGTACGCCGCGGGCAAACTCAATGGTGGCTATCTGCATGCCGAGGCACAAGCCAAAGTACGGAATCCTGTTCTCCCGCGCATACCGGGCCGCGGCGATTTTTCCCTCAATCCCGCGCTTGCCAAAACCTCCGGGCACGAGAATTCCATCCACCTGCTTAAGGCGTTTCCACGACAGTGCTTCTCTCTTTTCCAACCGTTCTGAATCAATGTGCACAATCTCAACTTTGGCGTTTGCCGCATAGCCCGCGGCGCGGAGCGCCTCGTTGACGGAAAGGTAAGCGTCCCCATGGTCCGTGTATTTTCCCACCATGCCAATGGTGACCGGCCGCAGCCCGTTTTTAATCTTTTTAACAAGATTCTGCCAGGGACGGATGTTGAGCTTCTTCGGCCGCAGGCCAAAGTGATTGAAAATAGTGTCCGTGATGTTGTACTTATGAAAGTTGAGCGGAATTTCATAAATACTCCGCACAGTCGGCGCCGGAATCACGGCTTCTTCCTTCACATCGCAAAAGAGCGCAATCTTGTCTATCATCTCTTTCTTAATGGGATAATCAGCGCGCGCCAGAATCATGTCCGGCTGAATCCCACGGTGCAGGAGTTCGCGCACCGAGGCCTGGGTTGGCTTGGTTTTGAGTTCATGCGTCACTTTGAGATATGGCAGGAGCGTCAAGTGGATGAACATCACGTTCTCGTGCCCTTCCTCATGGTGAAACTGGCGCACCGCTTCCAAATACGGCTCCCCTTCGATATCCCCCACTGTGCCCCCGATTTCAATTAAAATAAAATCGGCAGCCGACTCTTGGGCCGCCGCCCGAATCCGCGTCTTAATCGCGTTCGTGATGTGCGGAACAATTTGAATTGTTTTTCCCAAAAAATCCCCTCGTCGCTCGTCTTTGAGTACCTGCTGGTAAATCTGGCCTGTGGTGGCGTTCGAAAACTTGCTCGCGTTCTCGTCTATGAAACGTTCGTAGTGCCCGAGGTCGAGGTCTGTTTCCGCCCCATCGTCGGTGACGAACACCTCGCCATGCTGGAACGGGTTCATGGTGCCGGGATCCACGTTGAGGTACGGATCGAGCTTAACCGGAAATACCTTAAACCCCCCGGACTTGAGGAGTGCGCCAATAGACGCAGCAGCAGTGCCTTTCCCTAAGCCACTGCACACTCCTCCGGTTACGACTATATATTTGGTTTTGGACATTTACTTCATTTTTTCGGCGGGCTGAATGTCAACTATCAGCCAGAGCGTCTCTCCGCCCCCCAATTCTACCACAACCTCGTGCGCTCCCAAAGTTTTCAAGTGGCGGGCAAGGCGTATGCGCTTGGGGTCAACCGTAATTTTCTTGCGCTTTTCGATGGCCGCCGCAATATCCTTAGCGCCCACCCCGCCGAAGAGATGCCCCTCCTCGTTCGCCGCGGCACGGACCATGACGGTTTGACCCGCGCGCGCCGAGTCAAGTTTCGCGCACGCTCCCCGCTCACGATCCCTCCCACGATCCTTTCGTGCTAT